>NZ_CBFFRL010000110.1:0-16276 GCF_965644215.1 Phytobacter sp. V69 | reverse complement strand
ATTCAGGCAACCGTCTGTGGTGTTTGCAGAGCTAAGATTGGCGGCTTAGCGTTGCACTTCGGAGTTGAATCCGCCTGCCAAACGTATTTTTTATCGTCTGTGAAGCGAAGAACTTTACGAATTTGCACAAAAAATCGGAGAAAACGTGTGGTTAACAATAAGTTATGAAAACATGAGGGCGACAGACGCCGCCCTTTGCGCATTAGTCGCGCGTTTGAACCCAGAACGCGTGGATCAGGCCCGGGAAATAACCCAACAATGTCAGAAGAATATTAATAATAAACGCCCAGCCGAAGCCTTTGCCGATGAGCACGCCCAGCGGGGGAAGAATAATTGTGAAGACAACACGCCAGAAACCCATAACCTCTCCAGTGCAAAGCAAAATGCAGGTAATTGTTAAAAAAGGAATTTAATGTTAAAGCGTAGCTATATTACGTAACATCGCCAGCCGTGCCTTGTGCTTTTACCCTCTTTTACGCAAAACGACATTTCATCAATCGTTGCCATCACCCGGCCCGACTGTACCTTGTTGGCCGTTCGCGCTAAGGTTTAGTGACGAATAATAAGGAGGACAATATGTTTGCTATTGGTGATGTGGTGCAGCCGCGTATCGGCGGGCCAAAATTGAAAGTTGTAGAAGTGCATGAGGACCAGATTGTCGCCGTACCGGCGCACGATGAGGCAGCAGAAAAAATCACCCTCAAAGCAGCGGATGTTTCTCTCTACAAAGAAGACGGCGATTTCGGCGTCTGCTGATCGATGCTGCGGTGAGTCCCCCTCGCCGCAGCCCACCTGTTTTTACCTTCCCCCTTCATCACATTTTTCTATGCAATAAATCCGCATATTTACCCAATCATGAAATCAGCATTAAACGCTGGTAAAAGGCTTTCTCTAGCATAAAAAATGCTGCCGGGCATTGTATGAACATGGCGGAAGGATTGTTCGCTAAAAGCGGCATTTCCTTCGCAATCGGCTTTGTGAATAACATCACACAACATCCATAAGATAATGATATTTAATGGTTTTACTGCCCCATCAAACAAAAATAACGAAATGCGTAAAAAACGCACAAACGCAGAGCTATTTATCCAGAAAATAGTAATAAATAAAAATTAATAGCTAGTTGTTAGTTTATAACCAGACGGATAATCTAACGCCATCAAATGAACCACAGCAAACTGCTAGTTACCGTTCGGCATCCGCTTATTTTATCTTTTCAAGGAGCAGTACCATGTTCTCTTCGCAGTCCCGCCTGCGTCATGCCGTGGCAGACACCTTCGCAATGGTTGTCTATTGTTCGGTAGTGAACATGCTCATTGAAATATTCCTCTCCGGAATGACATTCGAGCAGTCGCTTTCATCACGTCTGGTTGCCATCCCGGTCAACATTATTATTGCCTGGCCTTATGGCCTGTATCGCGATGCGGTCATGCGTTTTGCCCGCCGTATTAGCCCGAAAAGTGGCATGCGCACGCTGGCGGATGTGGTGGCCTATGTCACTTTCCAGTCACCGGTCTATGTCGCGATTTTGCTGACTGTCGGCGCCGACTGGCATCAGATTATCGCGGCAGTGAGTTCAAATGCGGTGATATCAATGGTGATGGGTGCGCTGTACGGATACTTCCTTGATTACTGCCGCCGCCTGTTTGGCGTGAGTTTTCAGCAGGCCAAAGCCTGATGGGAGAGTGACAGGCCCGCGCCTGTCACTGTTTATTGAAGCTCGCCGAATAATCCCGATAAAAAACGCTCAAGCGCCAGTCGGGAACTGAAACCGTGTGGAATACCGTAATGTTCCTGCGCGTCCCCGCCTAAATATAACGGGAAGTTCTGATAGTGATCGCACGTCTTGATTTCCGAGGCGGGCTCCGCAAGGGACAGACTTCGTTCTTTTAGCGTGGGGTGAATGATGAGCGCCGTACGTCCCATACGCGCCTCCCGGTTCACATACACATAATTGTCACCACGGCGGTAACCATAAGCTTTCGTCGTCGCGACATCCATTCTAAATCCCACTTTCTCAAGAACGCGTGCCACCTCATCGGGTCGTAAATACATATTTTTTCCTCGTCATCTTTTTACTGCAACGCAACCTTACATTACTCAGCATTAGCAACGCTTTCAGAAAAGTCCATAAACGAGGGCAAATGGCCTGTCAGGACGTAGCGGGGCAAAAATATGGTCTAAACTGAAATTCACTTCGAAAACAAAGGAGGACCCGATGTTTAACAGACCTAATCGCAGTGATGTGGATGATGGCGTCCAGGATATCCAGAATGATGTTCATAAACTGGCCGATAGCCTGGAAGATGTGCTCAAGTCCCTGGGCAGCGACGCAAAAGACGAGGCCGATACCGCACGTCGTAAAGCGCAGGCGCTGTTAAGGGAGACCCGGGCGCGTCTGAATGGTCGGACGCCTGTTAGCCAGGCTGCCCGTGATGCCGTAGGGTGTGCCGGTACCTATGTGAAAGAAAATCCAGTGTATGCACTGGGGGCAGTCGCCGCCGTGGGTATTTTCCTTGGCGCGCTGATTTGTAACCGCCGTTAACCCCGCTTTACTCTGCCCCGCAACCCCGGACGTGATGCACGTTTGGGGTTTTTTATTGCCTGTTGGCACGATTTACGCATACGCGAAAGCCTTCCCGCCGCGCTCATCACCTGGAATAAATAAATCGCATTTTCCTATATCTTGTGTGGTTGAAACTTCTATCAACTACATCTAGTATTCCTGTTAGCAACTAACACACGACTGACGCGAACCTTTCGCGCCGTTCCCTTATTTTAAATGGAAACACGAATCATGCGCATTACTATTTACACTCGAAATGACTGTGTACAGTGCCACGCCACAAAACGGGCAATGGAAAGCCGTGGCTTTGAATTCGAAATGGTGAACGTCGATCTGGTTCCGGATGCTGCAGATGAACTGCGTGCGATGGGTTTTCGTCAGTTACCGGTTGTCGTCGCAGGGGAAACCCGCTGGTCCGGTTTCCGTCCGGATATGATTAACCGCCTGCACACCGCGCCGCAAGCGGCCAGCGCATGAGCACCCTCGTCTACTTCTCCAGCAGCTCGGAAAACACACAGCGGTTTATCGAGCGACTGGGGATGCCGGCGGTGCGCATTCCGCTCAATGAGCGTGAGCGCATCCGGGTAGACGAACCCTACATCCTGATAGTTCCCAGCTATGGCGGCGGGGGTACGGCAGGCGCCGTGCCGCGTCAGGTTATCCGCTTTTTAAACGATCAGCACAATCGCGCCCTGATTCGCGGCGTGATCGCCTCCGGCAATCGCAATTTCGGCGAGGCCTATGGGCGGGCGGGAGACGTGGTGTCGCAAAAATGCGGCGTGCCGTATCTCTACCGTTTCGAGCTGATGGGAACACAGCAGGACATCGACAATGTGCGTAAAGGAGTGAGCGAATTTTGGCAACGACAACCGCAGAGCGCGTGATGCAAACCGCACCAGATTACCATGCGCTGAACGCCATGCTGAACCTGTACGATAAAGCCGGCCGCATCCAGTTCGACAAAGACCACCAGGCGGTAGATGCCTTCCACACCGGCCACGTGCTGCCCAACACCGTCACGTTCGCCAGCCAAGATGAGCGCCTTAACTATTTAGTGCAGGAAGGCTATTACGACGAAAGCGTGCTGGCGCGTTATGACCGCGCTTTCGTGGTCGACCTTTTTGCCCACGCACATGCCAGCGGCTTCCGCTTCCAGACCTTCCTCGGTGCATGGAAGTATTACACCAGCTATACCCTGAAAACCTTCGACGGCAAACGCTATCTCGAACACTTTGAAGACCGGGTATGCATGGTGGCGCTGACCCTCGCACAGGGAGATGAAGCCCTGGCACAGCAGTTAACCGATGAGATCCTCTCGGGACGTTTCCAGCCCGCCACGCCTACTTTCCTCAACTGCGGCAAACAGCAGCGCGGCGAGCTGGTCTCCTGCTTCCTGCTGCGTATTGAAGACAATATGGAGTCCATTGGCCGTGCGGTGAACTCGGCGCTGCAATTGTCCAAACGCGGCGGCGGCGTGGCCTTTTTGCTCTCTAACCTGCGTGAAGCCGGTGCGCCGATTAAACGCATTGAGAACCAGTCGTCGGGGGTGATCCCGGTGATGAAGATGCTGGAAGACGCCTTCTCCTACGCTAACCAGCTGGGCGCGCGTCAGGGCGCAGGGGCGGTGTATCTGAATGCACACCACCCGGATATTCTGCGTTTCCTCGATACCAAACGAGAAAACGCTGACGAAAAAATCCGTATCAAAACCCTCTCGCTGGGGGTCGTTATCCCGGATATCACTTTCCAACTGGCGAAAGAGAACGCCGAAATGGCGCTGTTCTCTCCCTATGACGTGGAGCGCCTGTACGGCAAACCGTTTGGTGATATCGCGGTAAGCGAAATGTACGACCAGCTGGTTGCTGACGATCGCGTACGCAAAAAATACATTAATGCCCGCGATTTCTTCCAGACGCTGGCGGAGATCCAGTTTGAATCAGGCTATCCGTACATCATGTACGAAGATACGGTGAACCGCGCCAATCCGATTGCCGGGCGCATCAATATGAGCAACCTGTGCTCGGAGATTTTGCAGGTCAACAGCTCCTCCACGCTGGATGAAAATCTGGATTATGTCGACATCGGCCATGATATTTCCTGCAACCTCGGGTCGCTGAATATCGCCCATACCATGGATTCGCCGAATTTTGGTCAAACGGTGGAAACCGCCGTTCGCGGCCTGAGCGCGGTATCCAATATGAGCCATATCCGCTCGGTACCGTCGGTCGAAGCCGGTAACGCCGCCTCGCACGCCATTGGTCTGGGGCAGATGAACTTACACGGCTATCTGGCGCGTGAAGGTATTGCCTACGGCAGCGAAGAAGGTCTCGATTTCACCAACTTCTATTTCTACACCATCACCTGGCATGCGCTGAACACCTCGATGATGATGGCCCGCGAACGCAATCAGCGCTTTGCCGGGTTCGAGCAGTCGCGCTATGCCAGCGGTGAATATTTTAATCAGTACCTGGAAAAGGACTGGCAGCCAAAAACCGAGAAAGTCCGTGCGCTCTTTGCCCGAAGCGGCATCACTATCCCTGACCGCAATATGTGGGAGCAGTTGCGCGAGAATGTGATGCGCCACGGCATATACAACCAGAACCTGCAGGCGGTGCCGCCTACCGGGTCCATTTCTTATATCAATCACGCCACCTCGAGTATTCACCCGATCGTGTCGAAAATTGAGATTCGCAAGGAAGGCAAAACCGGGCGCGTTTACTACCCAGCCCCGTTTATGACCAACGAAAACCTGACGTTTTACCAGGATGCTTACGAAATCGGGCCGGAGAAGATCATCGACACCTACGCTGAGGCCACGCGCCATGTGGATCAGGGGCTGTCGCTGACGCTGTTCTTCCCGGATACCGCCACCACGCGCGACATCAACAAAGCACAGATTTACGCGTGGAAGAAAGGCATCAAGACGCTGTATTACATCCGTCTGCGCCAGCTTGCGCTGGAAGGGACGGAAATCGAGGGCTGCGTGTCCTGCGCGCTGTAAGGAGAAAAGGATGAAACCACTGTCACGCGTTAGCGCAGTCAACTGGAACAAGATTCAGGATGATAAAGATCTTGAGGTCTGGAACCGCCTGACCAGCAACTTCTGGCTGCCGGAAAAAGTGCCGCTGTCGAACGATATCCCCGCCTGGCAGACGCTGAGCCATGCGGAACAACAGCTCACCATTCGGGTTTTCACCGGGCTGACGCTGCTGGATACCATTCAGAACACCGTGGGTGCACCGACGTTAATGGCCGATGCGCTGACGCCACATGAAGAAGCGGTGATGTCGAACATCAGTTTTATGGAAGCGGTGCATGCGCGCTCCTACAGCTCGATTTTCTCCACGCTGTGTCAGACCAAAGATGTCGACGCGGCCTATTCCTGGAGTGAGGAGAACAGCGCGCTACAGCGTAAAGCTCAGCTTATTCTGGAGTATTACCGCGCCGATGACCCGTTGAAAAAGAAAATCGCCAGCGTCTTCCTGGAGTCGTTTTTGTTCTATTCCGGCTTCTGGCTGCCGATGTACTGGTCAAGCCGTGGCAAGCTGACCAACACGGCGGATTTGATTCGTCTGATCATTCGCGATGAGGCGGTGCACGGTTATTACATCGGCTATAAGTATCAGAAAGGGCTGGAGAAAGTCAGCGAGGACAAACGCGAGGAGCTTAAGAATTTCGCGCTGGAATTGATGATGGATCTCTACGATAACGAAGTGACCTATACCGAAGATTTGTATGCGGATTCCGGCTGGGTGGAGGATGTGAAAGCCTTCCTGTGCTACAACGCCAACAAGGCGCTGATGAACCTCGGCTATGAGCCGTTATTCCCGGCGGAAATGGCGGAAGTGAACCCGGCAATTCTGGCGGCACTCTCCCCCGGTGCCGACGAAAACCACGACTTCTTCTCAGGCTCCGGTTCATCGTATGTGATGGGCAAAGCGGTAGAAACCGAGGACGAAGACTGGGATTTTTAATTTTCCAGTAAGCCAGAACATCCCCGGTGGCGCTGCGCTTACCGGGGCTACGGTTTTGTAGCCCGGATAAGGTGCTTACGCCGCCATCCGGGACTGCACTATATCAAATATAATTCCCCCACAATCTCTCCGAATATTTACCCTTATTTCTGGCGTCATTCTCCCGTCATATTCTGCTGAAACAACGTGCGCCACGTCAAAATTCAACACCCAAACGATAAAAATATGACAAAAATTCAATTCGCGCTCAGCCCTTATCTCACGGGAAATTCAGGCGTTTTCGCACTTGTCAAATTCCGCGAATGCAGGACTTGAGGGTTGTCACAGAATCTCAGTATGTTAGGGTATACCCGGTTAATTATTCGCATCAGGTAACATATCGACATAAATAAATAACAGGAACCATTCTATTGCATGGCAATTAAATTAGAAGTTAAAAATCTCTATAAGATATTTGGTGAGCATCCACAGCGAGCTTTCAAATATATCGAAAAAGGACTTTCGAAAGAACATATTCTGGAAAAAACAGGGCTATCGCTTGGCGTTAAAGACGCCAGTCTGGCCATTGAAGAAGGCGAGATATTTGTCATCATGGGATTATCCGGTTCGGGTAAGTCTACAATGGTACGCCTTCTCAATCGCCTGATTGAACCCACCCGCGGACAGGTGCTGATTGATGGCGTGGATATCGCCAAAATATCAGACGCTGAACTCCGTGAGGTGCGCAGGAAAAAGATTGCGATGGTCTTCCAGTCATTTGCGCTGATGCCCCATATGACGGTACTGAATAATACCGCATTTGGTATGGAATTAGCGGGCGTGCCTGCGGGTGAACGACAGGAAAAAGCCCTGGACGCATTACGTCAGGTGGGGCTTGAGAATTACGCCCATGCATATCCGGATGAACTCTCTGGCGGGATGCGCCAGCGTGTAGGTCTGGCCCGCGCATTAGCCATCAACCCGGATATCTTATTAATGGATGAAGCCTTCTCGGCGCTCGACCCATTAATTCGTACGGAGATGCAGGATGAATTGGTGAAATTACAGTCGCGCCACCAGCGCACGATTGTCTTTATTTCCCACGATCTGGATGAAGCCATGCGAATTGGCGACCGGATTGCCATCATGCAAAATGGCGAAGTTGTTCAGGTAGGTACACCGGATGAAATTCTGAATAATCCGGCGAATGATTATGTACGCACCTTCTTCCGTGGCGTGGATATTAGCCAGGTATTTAGTGCGAAAGATATTGCCCGCCGTACACCGGTTGGCCTGATTCGTAAAACGCCGGGTTTCGGTCCGCGTTCCGCGCTGAAATTACTGCAGGATGAAGACCGCGAATACGGTTATGTCATTGAACGCGGCAATAAATTTGTCGGCATTGTCTCCATCGACTCCCTGAAATCGGCCCTCGGCCAAAATTTGGGTATCGATGCGGCGCTTATTGATTCCCCGCTGGCGGTGGAAGCAGAGACGCCGCTTAGCGAATTGCTCTCCCACGTCGGGCAGGCACCCTGTGCCGTGCCGGTCATCGGTGAAGAGCAACAGTACGTGGGCATCATCTCCAAACGGATGCTGCTGCAGGCTTTAGATCGCGAGGGGGCAAACAATGGCTGATCAAAATAACCCGTGGGATAGCACACCGGCAACCGACAGCGCAGCACAATCGGCTGACGCATGGGGTTCATCTCCTGCACCCGCCCCGACGGACGGCGGCGGTGCCGACTGGCTGACCAACGCCCCGGCCCCTGCGCCGGAACATTTCAATATTATGGATCCCTTCCATAAGACGCTGATCCCGCTGGACAGCTGGGGCACGCACGGTATCGACTGGGTGGTGACGCACTTCCGCCCGGTATTCCAGGGCATCCGTGTGCCGGTGGATTACATTCTGAGCGCCTTCCAGCAGTTGCTGCTGGGGATGCCTGCACCGGTGGCGATCATCGTGTTCTCACTGATCGCCTGGCAGATCAGCAGCGCCGGGATGGGCGTTGCGGCGCTGGTATCGCTGATTTTGATCGGCGCGATTGGCGCATGGTCACAGGCGATGGTGACGCTGGCGCTGGTGCTGACCGCCCTGTTGTTTTGTATCATCATCGGCCTGCCGCTGGGTATCTGGCTGGCGCGCAGTCAGCGGGCGGCGAAGATTATTCGTCCACTGCTCGATGCCATGCAGACAACGCCTGCGTTTGTTTATCTGGTGCCGATTGTGATGCTGTTCGGGATTGGTAACGTGCCGGGTGGGGTGGTGACGATTATCTTCGCCCTGCCGCCGGTAGTGCGTTTGACCATTCTGGGGATTAACCAGGTGCCAGCCGACCTGATTGAAGCATCACGTTCATTTGGTGCCAGCCCGCGCCAGATGTTGTTCAAAGTACAGTTACCACTGGCCATGCCCACCATTATGGCGGGGATCAACCAGACGCTTATGCTTGCCCTCTCCATGGTAGTAATCGCATCGATGATCGCCGTTGGCGGGCTTGGCCAGATGGTACTTCGCGGTATTGGCCGCCTCGATATGGGGCTGGCAACCGTCGGTGGCGTGGGGATCGTTATCCTCGCCATCATCCTCGACCGCCTGACGCAGGCGATGGGTCGCGATTCCCGCAGCCGTGGTAATCGCCGCTGGTACAGCACCGGCCCGCTTGGGTTGATTACTCGCCCGTTCACTAAGTAACGATGTCGCCCGCCCGGCTGACCAGCCGGGCCAGCACGTCTTATACCACCGAATAAAAAGGAACAACGATGCGACATACCATCATTCTTGCCACAGCGTTCGCCACCCTTGTCTCAACCAGAACATTCGCGGCTGACCTGCCAGGCAAAGGCATTACCGTGCAGCCTTTCCAGAGCACCATCTCCGAAGAAGCATTTCAGACCCTGTTAGTTAGCCGCGGGCTGGAAAAACTCGGCTACACCGTCAATAAACCGAGCGAAGTGGACTACAACGTCGGCTACACCTCCATGGCCGCAGGCGATGTCACCTTTACCGCCGTTAACTGGCAACCGCTGCATGACGACATGTACGCAGCAGCAGGCGGCGACAAGAAATTCTACCGCTCTGGCACCTTCGTGACCGGTGCGGCGCAGGGTTATCTGATCGATAAGAAAACCGCCGAGCAGTACAAAATCAAAAGCATCGACCAGCTTAAAGATCCGAAAATTGCCAAACTGTTTGATACCAACGGCGACGGCAAAGCCGATCTGACCGGTTGTACGCCGGGTTGGGGCTGTGAAGCGGTGATCAACCACCAGATTGACGCTTATGGTCTGGGCAATACCGTGGTGCATAACCAGGGCAATTATGCGGCGATGATGGCCGATACCATTACCCGCTTTAAAGAAGGCAAACCGGTGCTGTATTACACCTGGACGCCGTACTGGGTCAGCGACGTGCTGAAACCGGGTAAAGACGTGGTCTGGCTGCAGGTGCCGTTCTCTTCCCTGTCAGGTGAGCAGAAAAATATCGACACCAAACTGCCTAATGGCATGAACTATGGCTTCCCGGTGAACACCATGCACATTGTGGCCAACAAAGCCTGGGCTGAGAAAAACCCGGCGGCGGCGAAGCTGTTCTCAGTGATGAAGCTGCCGATTGCCGATATCAATGCGCAGAATGCGATGATGCACGCCGGTCACGCATCCGAAGCGGATATTCAGGGTCACGTTGATGGCTGGATCAAAGCCCACCAGCAGCAGTTTGATGGCTGGGTGAAAGAGGCGCTGGCCGCGCAGAAGTAAGGTTTTTCGCCTCTCCCGTAGCCCCGGTAAGCGAAGCGCCACCGGGGACAATCCCGGATGCGGCGCAAACGCCTTATCCGGGCTACGATTTCACGCCTTTCTCCCTCTCCCATGGGTGAGGGCATCAGAGCGCACAACGCTCGTTTAACCGCACATTACGACACGCGATCCTGGTCACATTTTTCTCTTCATTGGTTATGATGATTCCCACAAAAATAATCAGCTAACGAATCATTCAGAGAAAAATGACTAAACCTCATCATGGGCTTAGCCCGGCGCTGATTGCGCTTATGTGCGTCGCCACGGGCCTGTCAGTCGCAAGCAACTACTACGCGCAACCGCTGCTGGACACCATTGCGCACGCCTTTTCCCTCTCCCCCAATCAGGCAGGCTTTATCGTTACCGCGGCGCAGCTGGGCTACGCCGCGGGCTTACTGTTTCTGGTCCCGCTCGGCGACATGTTCGAGCGCAGACGGCTGATCGTCACTATGACGCTGCTCGCAGCAGGTGGCATGCTGATCACTGCCAGCAGCTCAACGCTGGGCCTGATGATCCTCGGTACCGCCCTCACCGGCCTGTTCTCGGTGGTCGCACAAATCCTCGTGCCCTTAGCGGCTACGCTGGCCACGCCGGAAAAGCGCGGTAAAGTGGTCGGTACGATAATGAGCGGCCTGCTGCTGGGGATCCTGCTGGCGCGCACCGTCGCCGGTATGCTGGCCGACATTGGCGGCTGGCGTACAGTCTACTGGGTCGCCAGCGTGTTGATGGTCATCATGGCGCTGGCCCTGTGGCGCGGTTTACCCAAAGTTAAGCAAGAGACGCACCTGAACTACCCGCAGCTGATTGGTTCGGTCTTCACCCTGTTTGCCCGGGAAAAACTGTTACGTACCCGCGCGCTGCTGGGTTGCCTGACCTTCGCCAATTTCAGCATTCTCTGGACGTCGATGGCCTTTCTGCTGGCCTCACCGCCGTTTAACTTCTCCGAAGGCATCATTGGGTTGTTTGGTCTGGCAGGGGCCGCTGGCGCACTGGGTGCACGTCCGGCGGGCGGTCTGGCGGATAAGGGCAAATCCCACCTCACCACCACCGTCGGGCTGATTTTGCTGTTCCTCTCCTGGGTGACGATTGGCTTTGGCCAGTACTCGGTTATCGCGCTGATTGTCGGTATCCTGGTACTCGACCTGACGGTTCAAGGGGTACACATCACCAACCAGACCGTGATTTACCGCGTCAAGCCGGATGCGCGTAACCGTCTGACCGCCGGCTATATGACCAGCTACTTTATTGGCGGTGCGGCAGGATCGCTGATTTCCGCCTCTGCGTGGCAGCACGCAGGCTGGACAGGGGTGTCTATCGCCGGGAGCAGTTTTGCCGCCGTTAACCTGCTTGTCTGGTGGCGCGGATTCCATAAATTGCCCGCGGCAGAATAAAATCACGCCCACGTTAAGACTAATCATCACAAAACCGGGGTGTTAAGGTGCCCCTGAGTCTGATATGGTTATGAGACTTATTTATCCCGGTGATTTTAACGTGGGTGATATTTCACAAATACTATGGATAGTACAGACACGATAAGCGACCCCTCACCCGTTGCGCCCGCAACATTTTTGGAGGGGCTCAAAGACCGTCACCCAATCGTATTGAGTTACGTTCGTGTGGCATTCCCATTCAGCCTGAATGCCACGAAGCCGGGCGTTTCGCCACTCCACAGCGTATTTTTCTCCTGCATCACCCTTTTTTTCATCCCCACCGCGACCCTTATGGGCTGCGTTAACGCTTTATTCACCGTTCTGGGGCTGAGTTTCTGGACAACGCGCCGCACTATTATTCCAACATTTTTAAGCGCGCTCAATTACGGAATCACCTGGAAATTTCTGACAGTTCCATAACTAAAGCAAATTTATTAGAGAAAATAATACATTTACTTTATTTGTCACTGTCGTTACTATATCGACTGCAATTAATGAGGTTATGCCCAAATGGATAGTTCGTTTACGCCCATTGAACAAATGCTAAAATTCCGCGCCAGCCGCTATGAGGATTTCCCGTTCCAGGAAATTCTGCTCACCCGCCTGTGTATGCACATGCAGGGCAAGCTGCTGGAAAACCGCAACAAAATGCTGAAAGCTCAAGGGATTAACGAAACATTGTTTATGGCGTTAATCACCTTAGAGTCTCAGGAAAACCACAGTATTCAGCCATCTGAGCTGAGCAGCGCGCTGGGCTCTTCACGCACTAACGCCACGCGTATCGCCGATGAGCTGGAAAAACGCGGCTGGATTGAACGCCGTGAAAGCGACAATGACCGTCGCTGCCTGCATCTGCAACTGACCGATAAAGGTCATGAATTCCTGCGTCAGGTTCTGCCACCGCAGCACAACTGTCTGCACCAACTCTGGTCGTCGCTAACAACCACAGAAAAAGACCAACTTGAGCAGATCACACGCAAGCTGCTCACTCGCCTGGATCAAATGGACGAAGACGGTGCCATCCTTGAGGCACTGCGCTAACGCTGAGATCCGCTCGAACATCCAGATTGAATAAGAATTCCGTCAGGCCGGCACGTCACACTGCTGGCCTTTCTGACAAAACAGGTCGGCCTTGCCGATATGAAATAATAAGATCGTGGAGAAAAACATGAGCGCAAATGCGGAGAGTCAAACCCCGCAGCAACCGGTCAAAAAGAAAGGTAAACGTAAAGGCGCCCTTCTGTTGTTGACCTTGCTCTTTATTGTTATTGCCGTGGCATATGGGATTTATTGGTTTTTAGTACTGCTTCATTTTGAAGAAACCGATGACGCATACGTGGCAGGGAACCAGGTTCAAATTATGGCGCAGGTATCCGGCAGCGTGACGAAAGTCTGGGCTGACAATACCGATTACGTCAAACAAGGGGATGTGCTGGTCACGCTCGACGCCACAGATGCCCAACAGGCATTTGAAAAAGCGCAGACCACGCTGGCTTCAAGCGTCCGTCAAACCCGTCAGTTGATGATCAACGGCAAACAGTTGCAGGCAAGCATTGAGCTGCAGCGTACGGCTCTGGCTCAGGCGCAAACCGATTTTAATCGTCGCGTGCCGCTGGGCAGCGCCAACCTGATTGGTCGCGAAGAACTGCAACACGCCCGTGATGCCGTTGCCAGCGCCCAGGCGCAACTGGATGTCGCTATTCAACAATACAACGCCAACCAGGCGATGATTCTGGACACTCGTCTGGAAGATCAGCCGGCGGTGAAACAGGCCGCCGCTGAACTGCGTAACGCCTGGCTTGCCCTGCAGCGTACCAAAATCGTCAGCCCGATCACCGGCTATGTCTCTCGCCGTGCCGTTCAGCCTGGCGCACAGATAAGCCAGACCACCGCACTGATGGCCGTTGTACCGGCTGCCGGTTTGTGGGTGGACGCTAACTTCAAAGAAACCCAGCTTGCGCATATGCGTATCGGCCAGACGGCAACCGTCATCAGCGATCTTTACGGTGATGAAGTGAAGTACACCGGTAAAGTCGTGGGTCTGGACATGGGCACAGGGAGCGCCTTCTCTCTGCTTCCGGCACAGAACGCCACCGGTAACTGGATCAAAGTTGTTCAGCGCCTGCCGGTACGTATCGAACTGGATGCTAAACAACTGAGCGATCACCCGCTGCGTATCGGTCTCTCCACGCTGGTGAATGTTGATACCACCAACCGTGACGGCCAGGTACTGTCGAGCCAGGTTCGCACCAGCCCGGCCTACGAGAGCAACGCGCGCGAACTTGACCTGGAACCGGTTAACACCCTGATTCAAAACATCGTGAAGGCCAACGCGGGTTAATCCGAGGTACGCGTAATGCAACAGAGAAAACCGCTGGAAGGGGCGCAACTGGTCATCATGACCATTGCGCTGTCGCTGGCGACCTTCATGCAGGTGCTGGATTCCACCATCGCTAACGTCGCGATCCCAACGATTGCAGGCAACCTTGGCTCATCACTGAGCCAGGGGACCTGGGTGATCACCTCGTTCGGGGTGGCAAACGCCATTTCGATCCCGATCACTGGCTGGCTGGCGAAGCGCGTGGGTGAGGTCAAACTGTTCCTCTGGTCAACGGTCGCCTTTGCGATCGCCTCCTGGGCGTGCGGTGTCTCCAACAGCCTGAGCATGCTGATCTTCTTTCGCGTCATTCAGGGGATTGTCGCCGGGCCGCTGATTCCGCTGTCGCAGAGTCTGTTGCTGAGTAACTACCCGCCGGCCAAACGTTCCATTGCGCTGGCGCTGTGGTCGATGACGGTGATCGTGGCGCCCATTTGCGGCCCGATCCTCGGTGGTTATATCAGTGACAACTACCACTGGGGCTGGATCTTCTTTATCAACGTGCCCATCGGCGTGCTGGTCGTATTGCTGACCCTGCAATCGCTGCGCGGTCGTGAAACGCGGACCGAACAGCGTCGTATCGACGGCGTGGGTCTGGCGCTGCTGATTCTGGGGATTGGTAGCCTGCAGGTGATGCTCGACCAGGGGAAAGAGCTGGACTGGTTCAACTCCCGCGAGATCATTATCCTGACCATTGTCGCGGTGGTGTCGATAAGCTTCCTTATCGTATGGGAGCTGACGGATGAGAACCCGATAGTCGACCTCTCACTCTTTAAGTCGCGAAACTTTACCATCGGCTGTCTGTGTATCAGTCTCGCCTATATGCTCTATTTTGGCGCGATTGTTCTGCTGCCACAGCTATTGCAGGAAGTTTACGGCTATACCGCCACCTGGGCGGGGCTGGCCTCTGCGCCGGTCGGGGTGATTCCGGTTATTCTGTCGCCGATCATTGGTCGTTTTGCCCATAAGCTCGATATGCGTCGGCTGGTCACATTCAGCTTCATTATGTATGCCGTCTGCTTCTACTGGCGTGCCTATACGTTTGAGCCGGGAATGGACTTTGGCGCATCCGCATGGCCACAGTTTATTCAGGGCTTCGCCGTGGCCTGCTTCTTTATGCCACTGACGACCATTACCCTGTCGGGCCTGCCGCCGGAACGCCTGGCTGCGGCGTCGAGTCTGTCGAACTTTGCCCGTACGCTGGCGGGTTCCATCGGGACGTCTATTACCACCACGCTGTGGACCAACCGGGAATCGATGCACCATGCGCAGCTCACCGAGTCAGTGAACCCTTACAACCCGAACGCGCAGGAAGTGTATAACCAACTGCAAGGGATGGGGATGTCGCAGCAGCAGGCGTCCGGCTGGATAGCCCAGCAAATCACCAATCAGGGGCTGATTATTTCCGCCAATGAGATTTTCTGGATGTCGGCCGGGGTATTCCTGGTCCTGCTGGGGCTGGTATGGTTTGCCAGACCGCCGTTTGGTGCAGGTGGCGGCGGCGGCGGCGGTGGCGCGCACTAAGCTGCGCTCGTTCTGACAGCAAAAATAGCCTTCATAATAAGGGATCTGCGGATCCCTTTCTTATGCCCACGCTCGCAGGTGGTTGTTTTATCATCATAACGCGTGTATCTTTACGCCCGCCCCGAAATCTTCCATTCACCCTAACCGGTTCTGAGCCACGCGCTCAGGTTGTTTATCCCTCTGACGTCGTCCACCCATTATTCGGGTGAATTCTATCCTCCCACTTTTAACCTACTCAACCAGGCATTCGCACGCCGCGCGGGCGAACAATAATTAGACAAAAAATAATGGATTATCATGAATACGCAACGAAAATACGGGAGAACCTGGCACTATCCTTTCTCCCCCGGCACCACCAGCGACGACCGCATCAATGCCGATTACTGGCGCGACTTGCAGGCTATCTCGTCGCTGGTGCATACGGAAAAGCTGGACGGTGAGAATAACTGCCTGAACCGCTACGGCGTTTTTGCGCGCTCTCACGCCGCGCCTACCCAGTCCGCATGGACACACAAAATTCGCCAGCGCTGGCAATTGCTGAAAAACGATCGGCGGATTCAACTCCGAAGTGCAACGCTAAGCCGCCAATCTTAGCTCTGCAAACACCACAGACGGTTGCCTGAAT
>NZ_CBFFRL010000109.1:0-16347 GCF_965644215.1 Phytobacter sp. V69 | reverse complement strand
AGTCATGATAATAGGGCCTTCTGATTAGAAGGCCCTATTATCAATGATTTTTATCCTCGTGACGACACTATCTAATGATTTCTCTTCTCTATACACGTTAACCAGGAATCATCTATGGCACATCGGACGGGAAAGCCATCGAGAAGGCATTTTATGAAACCAACTCAGAACGAGAACAGGGCAACCGCCAACAATCCTGTAATCACCATCGCCGGCATTGCTAACCCTATTGCATACCCGGCGATGTTTTACGCCATGACAAAAACAGATTCAGCGTTCCGCCCCAGAACAATCCGTCGACCATTCCGGTAATAAAGCCAAACAGAAAACCGAATAGCACTGAGTAATGCGTCCCGGGATGCAACGCCAGCCAGACCATCACGCAATATTTTGTGCCAAAGGCCGTGATGATAAGCATCAGCGTCAGGGGAGTTCCCGCACGGATAATCATCTTGCTGCCGGGTTTACTTTTTAATCGAGGCTGATTTTTCCATAATAGCCATCCGCCCGGAATACCAACCGCCAGCCCGGCTAACATTCCCGTTAATGATGACAGGTTGCTATTAAATTCCTGATTTACGCTCCAGACACCCCAGGCCAGAAATATCAACGGGAGTATAAACAAACGCCTGATGCTCATTTCCCGTTCAGAAAGCGCGGCGCAGCCACGTATAAGCAGAAAGATAAAAAGCCCCCACACCCACAGCGGGGTATGGCTGATGATAGTGAAAAGCGTCACGGTGGTTCTCCTGTCTGAATAATTGACTCGTCAGAAGTGTGCACGCTTGAGGGTGATGACAACACGACTACGGCCTGACAGATACCTGACATCATCACGACATCTGGATAAGCGTGATACGTTCGGTAACCACATCGCTTTTGTGACTTCTTCATAAGGTGCGATAAACTCTTACCCCTTGTTGGTATATGACACAGTTGAAAAAATGAGTGTTCCTGGTTCTTCAGACGTTCAGGTTCCTGAAACAGAGTCTGCACGCAAAAGCATGTTCAGGGCGTTGCTGTATCGTGACCGGACGCCGGTCGCGGTACTGATTTGCGCCGCCATTGTCGGTACGCTTGTCGGATTTGTTGGCGTCGCATTTTTTCGTGCGGTTAATGCCGTGCAGCACTGGCGAACGGGCGTTCTTGAACAGTCCGGTTTGAGTGGCTGGACGTTATGTATCGTGGCTTTTATGATCTCCGGTCTGTTGGCAATGATGGGATATTTCCTCGTCAGACGTTTTGCTCCGGAAGCGTCCGGGTCGGGGATTCCGGAAATTGAAGGCGCGCTGGAAGAGCTCCGCCCGGTACGCTGGTGGCGCGTTATTCCGGTGAAGTTCTTCGGCGGTATGGGAACACTTGGCGCAGGGATGGTGCTCGGCAGAGAGGGGCCAACGGTTCAGCTCGGCGGTAATATTGGGCGCATGGTCAGTGACCTGCTGCGCGTCAAACACGGCGAAGCGCGTCATTCATTGCTGGCGACGGGGGCTGCTGCGGGTTTGGCCGCCGCGTTTAATGCGCCGCTTGCAGGCATTCTCTTTATTCTCGAAGAAATGAGGCCGCAATTTCGCTATAACCTTATCTCGATCAAAGCTGTTTTTATTGGCGTGATAATGGCCAGCATTGTCTTTCGCCTGTTTAACGGCGAAAGCCCGGTCATCGCTGTCGGGCACTTATCCAATGCGCCGGTGAATACACTATGGCTTTATCTTGTTCTGGGGATGCTATTTGGCTTTATCGGCGTGTTATTTAATCGCCTCGTCTTTTTATTTCAGGATGGTTTTCAACATATTTATGCCGGGCGAACCTGGCGAACGATGGTGATTGGCGGCTGTATCGGCGGTGGCTGCGGTATCCTTGCGCTGCTTTACGCGCCTGGCGCTGGGGGCGGTTTTGAATTGATCCCGGATGCAGCGAAAGGCGGTTTTACATTTTACGCACTGATCGTGATGTTCCTGGTTCGTCTGCTGACCACATTGCTGTGTTTTTGCTCAGGGGCGCCGGGCGGTATTTTTGCGCCAATGCTGGCGTTGGGTACCGTGCTGGGTACCGCCTATGGCGTTGGGGTTGCGGATTTATTCCCGGCGTATGGGCTTGAGGCCGGTACGTTTGCGATTGCCGGAATGGGGGCGTTATTTGCAGCCTCTGTTCGCGCTCCGCTGACAGGGATCGTCCTGGTACTGGAGATGACGGATAACTATCAGTTAATACTGCCCATGATTATCACCTGCCTTGGTGCGACATTACTCGCCCAATTTCTTGGTGGAAAACCGCTGTATTCCTCGATTCTGGCGCGTACGCTGGCGAAACAGGGCTCGCAAGAAACCTCTGCATCATCATGACCATGCCACCGGGCATAGCCAGTCTGATTCGCCAGGCATGCCTGCTTCCTGATGACACAAACCAGACCGGGTATTGCGCCCGGTTTTTTTCGCCATTTCTGCTCTCTCACTGCTCCTCTAGCGCGAAAAAAATGGAAAATTGCTGTTTTCTTAGATGGTGTCGTCACAAGATTTTAGCCCAGAGAGCGATGCATCTGATCTGGACGGCAAGCACCGGGAATAACCAGATAAGAATGTACATAATTTGTACGATAACACTTCACTCCTGAATTGTGCGGATATACTCTTCGTGAGTCGATTATGAAGGGAGTAAGCCAATGATTTACTCGTCCATAAACACGCACTACATATCTGCAGAATCCGGCGATCGCCTTGTTCGTTATGAAATTATTGCGACAGACTCCGACACTTATTTAGTGAAGGTCATTGACGAGCAAAAGAGCACGATTGCCGATCCTAAACCGTTAATTCTTATCGACCAGTTTGAAGTATCGCGCAGTGATTATTATGAACACTATGGCATCAAGGTTGCTCAACAGGCGATAACGTTCAATTTACCGCCATCGTTTGAAGACTATCTTCTGATTCACTGCCAGCTACACCGCAACAAATATCCGTAACAAAAACGGCTGGTCACATTACGTGACCAGCCGTAGGGCTGTACCTGATTTTTGCCGTACCACTCAGGATTTATCGTCCTGCGGCATGTGGCGATAGATATACACGCCGCTCAGTACGGTAAAGAGTAACGTCAGCGCGGTTAAGCCAAACACTTTGAAATTCACCCAGATATTCTGCGGCAGCCAGAACGCGATATAGATGTTCGCCAAGCCACAGAGGATGAAAAACAGTGCCCAGGCAAGGTTGAGGCGTTCCCATACCACCAGCGGCAGCGTGATCTCTTTACCCAGCATACGCTGGATAAGCGGCTTTTTCATGACCCACTGACTAAACAGCAGCGCGCCTGCAAACAGCACGTAGATGACCGTGACTTTCCATTTAATGAATTCGTCATTGTGAAAGAAAATCGTCAGTCCACCGAAAACGGCCACCAGTAAGAAGGTGATAAGCGCCATCTTTTCGACTTTACGGTAACGCACCCAGCTGTAAATCAGCACAACGGCCGTGGCAATAATCAGGGCTGTCGTCGCGGCATAAATGTCATACAGCTTGTAAAACGCGAAAAACACTACCAGTGGGAGAAAATCAAGAAACTGCTTCATTCTACGATTCCGTTAAATTACCTGCTTACACAGGCGAAAAATCACTGACGTATCAGCATATACAGGCGGAACAGATAAATGAGCAGGGCTACAGATATCATGTTACTCACCGTGTTGGCGACCACCGCACCGATTTCCGGCGTGAGAAACGCCAGGTTGTGCGCAAACATCATCAGGGCGATTTTCGCGATCAACCAACCGATCACCGCAGGCGCGACCAGACGCATATTGTCCCAACCCAGGCGCATACTGCCGCGCATCGCCGTAAACACCCCCGCTTTATCCTGGACAATCATCACTGGCGCGAATGCCAGAAGAATGGCCAGTAATACGCCGGGTACGAAGATGAACATCATGCCGAGTTGAACTAAAAAGGTTGTCAGCAAGAACAGGATAAACAGCGCAGGCAGAACTTGCGCACTGGCACCGATGGCACGAAGCGCGCTAACGCGTTGCCCTGCCGAGATCATCCGGATCATCATCAGCACGCTGCCGGCCAGAATGGCATTGCCGATCAAACCGGAGAACGTGGCTGCCGCTGATAAGTGTAATAATACCTGCTGCTGTTCTGGCGTCATATTACGTACCAGGTCGAGCAACCCGGTGCTTTCCGTCAGATAATTGCCTTCACCCAGGATCGACAACTGGGCTTCACTGGGCGAAAAGACGCATCCTAACAGCACTGTAAAAAATGCACATAGAAGTGCAATCAGCAAAATGGTAACAAACTGATTACGAAAAAAATTCCCCGTGTCACGGTAAACGGATTCCGCCGTGATAGACATGCACTCTCCTTGAGCTCTGCAATGTTAAATTCATCACAATTGTACACTGGAAGAGGCATCCGTGGCAGCCTTCACGGATGTATGGAAAAGCATATCTTTGTAAAGCGGCGGTAATCCGTAGTACGCACGGGCACGATCGCAGGCTTCATTTGGCTCATTATTCTCGCCCGACATCATAAATTCGCGGCACGGGGATGGCCGTTGCTGATAAATGCGGCAACGTGCGGACTCGCCCGGAATGCCGTCAAGCGCGATGCAATGGATGCGCTTCTGGTTGGTGCCATTCATACAACGCATAAAAGGAGAGACAGGCTCCGTAAGCTGAGCCGGGACAGGACCGCCAGCGTCATCCGCTTCGGCCCAGTAGAAAGAGACACGAAAATAAGCACAACAGGCTCCGCATGTCATGCACGGGTTGAGATCACTCATGGCACACCTGCAATCACTACGCATCATTTCAAATTATGAGTCCACTAAATTAGTCCTGTGGCTGCACGTCGGCAAGATAACGGACTGACTATTTTTTCGGCAATTCGTGGTATCAAAATTGATATGGGTAAAAAAGCTAACAATCTGTGTTTGTTGGCAAAATTAATTCAGATCAATAAATGTCAAATTAATTGATGTAATGTGATCTGTGTTGGATCACGATGTACTTATTTGTAGGTATATTCACGGCGCCTATGAAAAACCACATACATGGAGTGGATATGAATAAATTAGCCGTGGCAGCATTGATCCTGAGTAGTCTTTCCGCAGGCGCATATGCGCATGAAGCTGGTGAATTTTTCATGCGTGCCGGTTCCGCAACCGTCAGGCCGACGGAGGGATCGGATAATGTGTTAGGGAGTCTGGGAAGTTTTAATGTCGATAATAATACCCAGCTCGGTCTGACCATGACGTATATGGCAACGGATAACGTTGGCGTGGAATTACTGGCAGCGACGCCGTTTCGTCATAAAGTAGGGACCGGCCCAACCGGTAATATCGCGACCGTTCACCATTTACCGCCAACGTTGATGGCCCAGTGGTATTTTGGTGATGCCGGCAGTAAGTTCCGTCCGTATATTGGTGCAGGTATCAACTACACCATGTTCTTTGATGAGAAATTCAACGATACGGGCAAATCGGCCGGGCTGTCTGATTTGAGCCTGAAAAACTCATGGGGTGCTGCAGGGCAGGTGGGGCTGGATTATTTAATTAACCGCAACTGGCTGATTAATGCCTCGGTCTGGTATATGGACATCGATACGGACGTGCGTTTTAAAGCGGGTGGCGCGCAGCAGAGCGTGAGCACGCGTCTTGATCCGTGGGTATTTATGTTTGCTGTCGGTTACCGCTTCTGATCGGTGCAAGATAAAACTGGCCGCATTATGGCCAGTTTTAGCAACGATACACTCAGGTGAGCTTTTTCAGCACGCCATACGATCCCCAATTGATGACTATCGCGGCAATAAGGCCAATAAGCCAGGGAATACGCGAACCGGCAAAATAGTAATGCCCGATATAGCTGCCAAGGGTAAAGCAGGTAAAAATGGTCGTAACGGTAAACCAGCCTCTTATCAGTGCGGCTTTATTAAACATACGGACATCCTTCCCATTACGCATCAACGTCTAACGGATGATGAATACGCTACGCTGCTTACTGTCATCCGTGTCCCATACATCCGCGACATTATTGAGCGACAGCGGTGTGCAGGCAATGGAGAATTGGCCTGGTATGGCTGCGGCGAATAAAGATTGTGTGGCAGTTAACAATTGCGCCAGCGTAAGGCTACCGATGCCGCTGCCCATCAGTTGAATAGGGGCGGAACGTAAAAAGGCACCGGGCAGGGTGATTTCGCCGCCGGAAAGTGAACCGACCTGTACATAACGCAGCGCGCTTTTGGTTTTGGCTGCCGCCATCAGTATCTTCTCTGCACTTGCGCCCCACAGATAATCCACCACCACATCAATGCCGATGGCAAACTGTGCCGCCAGCTGTTCGCGCAGCGATGCGTCATCATCGTTGAGGCTAATCGCCACGTCACCACCTGCCTGCGCCAGTGCCTGTGGATTACGCCCGGTCACGATGACTTTTTTTGCCCCAAGGAAGCGGGCGATTTGTACGGCGAGTTTTCCCGCGCTGCCCGTCGCGCCGTTGACCAGGACGCTTTCACCTGCGCTAAATCCGGCCCGGGTGACCAATGCGGCCCACGCTGACATTCCCGGATTGGCCATCGCCGCGGCGGTGACGCTATCCAGTGCGTCCGGCAACGCAATGCAATGATTCAGGGCAACAGGCGCCTGTTCTGCCATGCTTCCCCAGGGGGCGCGTGGGAAGGCAAACCACACTCGCTGACCATCGGCAGTGGTGCCGACGCCGTCGATGCCAGGTACGAAGGGCAATACGCCATCAAAACTGTAGTGGGTACCCGCCGCGCGGCTTTTGACGACATGGCTTATGGCGGCCGCCTTCACGTCAATCAGGGTTTCGCCTTCACGAACATAAGGGGTGGCAAAGTCTGCAAATACCGGCGCAACGCCGGTCTGGTACACAACAGCTGCTTTCATCTCGTTTCTCCAAAAGGATTTTATGTGTAAAATGCACATATCAGAAATGAACTATACACCCGCAGGAAAACATATGCAAAATGCACATATTAACTATGATATTGATGGCTTCCATCGCGCGCTACTCGACATCATCAGCGTGATGAATCATCCCTTACGGGATGTGGAACTGATGCGTCAGGCCGACATCAATCTGGATCAGACCCTCTTTCCCTTACTGGTAACGATTGAACGTTTCGGGCCGCTTGGCGTGGTTGATCTGGCAAATCGGGTGGGGCGGGATTACACCACCGTCAGCCGTCAGGTGAAGAAGCTGGAAACCGCAGGGCTGGTACAAAAGACGAGTAGCCCTGAGGACAGACGCGTCAGTGCCGTATCGGTCAGCGAAGCGGGTAAAGCGATGACCCTGAAAATTGATGTGGCGCGCCAGCAGATGATGAATGCCAGGTTTGAAAACTGGACGGAGCAGGAAGTGCAGGATCTGTTTCGGCTGGTGGAGAAATACGCGCACACCATCACTGGGCGCGAATGAAAAAACGCCCGGCAGTGCGCCGGGCGTCAGAGACGGTTACTGGCGGGTACCGACTTTCATTGCACGGACAAACGCGCCAAGCTCTTCAAGCATTACGGCTGGTTTATCGACGTTTTTCTCAATAATCTTGACGATAGCCGAGCCCGAAATCGCCCCGGCTGCACCTGCGTCAATTGCCGCGGTTACCTGATCCGGCGCAGAGATGCCAAACCCCTGTAACGGCGGAGCGGCATTATACTCGGTCAGTTTTTCCACCAGATGATGCAGCGGCAGTGCGGCACGGTTTTCTGCGCCGGTTACCCCTGCACGTGAGAGCAGGTAGGTGTAGCCACGACCGTGCGAGGCGATTTGGCGCAGCAACTCGTCATCGGCGTTTGGCGGGCAGATAAAGATTGGCGCAACGTTGTGGCGCAGCGCGGCCTGGCGGAACGGGGCCGATTCTTCCACCGGCACGTCGGCTACCAGCACAGAGTCGACGCCCGCTTTTTCACACTGGGCATAGAACTCATCAATACCGCGACTGAAGACCAGGTTGGCGTACATCAGCAGGCCAATTGGGATCGTCGGGTGTTTCTGGCGGATCGCGGCCAGCATTTCAAAGCACTGGGTCGGCGTGACACCTGCGGCAAAAGCGCGCAGCGTTGCGTTCTGAATGGTCGGGCCGTCTGCCAGCGGGTCAGAAAACGGAATCCCTAATTCCAGCGCATCGGCACCGGCTTCAATCAGCGTATCGATGATTTTTAGCGACTGCTCAGGTGAGGGATCGCCCAGCGTGACGAAGGGAACAAATGCGCCTTCCTTGCGTTCTTTCAATTGTTTGAAAAGTGTCTCGTATCGTTCCATCAGATTTCCCCTCGCGCTTTCAAAATATCGTGTACGGTGAAGATGTCTTTATCTCCACGGCCAGACAGGTTAACCACCAGCAACTGCTCTTTCTCCGGGTTCTCATGAATCATTTTCAGCGCATGGGCCAGGGCGTGGGAGGATTCCAGCGCCGGAATAATCCCTTCGTGGCGGCACAGTGTCTTAAAGGCTTCGAGCGCTTCATCGTCGGTGATGGAGACGTAGTCCGCACGTCCAGTGCTATTCAGATACGCGTGCTGCGGGCCAACGGACGGGAAATCCAGACCGGCGGAGATAGAGTAAGATTCTTCAATCTGGCCTTCATCGGTCTGCATCATCGGTGATTTCATGCCGAAATAGATCCCCACGCGGCCATGCTTAAGAGGCGCACCGTGTTCGCCGGTCTCGATGCCGTGCCCGGCGGGTTCAACCCCGATAAGGCCCACGCTGGTCTCGTCGATGAAATCGGCAAACATCCCGATAGCGTTTGAACCGCCGCCGACGCAGGCGATAACCGCATCCGGCAGACGTCCTTCTTTTTCGAGGATCTGTGCTTTGGTCTCTTCACCGATCATGCGCTGGAATTCACGCACAATGGTCGGGAAGGGGTGCGGGCCTGCGGCGGTACCGAGCATATAGTGCGCGGTATCGTAGCTGCCAGACCAGTCGCGCAGCGCTTCGTTACAGGCATCTTTCAGGGTGGCAGAGCCGCTATGCACCGCGATCACTTCCGCACCCATTAAGCGCATACGGAAGACGTTCGGCGACTGGCGCTCCACGTCTTTCGCGCCCATGTAGATACGGCATTTCAGACCGAGCAGAGCGCTGGCGAGCGCCGAGGCAACACCGTGCTGCCCCGCACCGGTTTCGGCGATAATTTCGGTTTTACCCATCCGCTTAGCCAGCAGCGCTTGACCTAATACCTGGTTAGTTTTGTGCGCACCGCCGTGCAGCAAATCTTCACGCTTAAGGTACAGGGTGGTGTTAGTACCCTCGGTGATGTTCTGACACTTGGTCAGCGCGGTTGGACGACCGGCGTAGTTTTTCAGTAAATCGGTGAACTGCGCCTGAAACTCGGGATCTTTCTGCGCGCTGACAAAGGCGTCTTCCAGTTGGCGCAGCGCAGGCATCAGGATTTGCGGCACATACATGCCGCCAAACTCACCAAAATACGGGTTTAATAATGTCGTCATGATTTTCTTCCTTAATAAGCGCGTAAAGTTCGGAATACCGAGGCCACTTTATCGGCGTCTTTCTTCCCGGGTTCAGACTCTACGCCTGAATTGAAATCGAGTCCGGCACAGCCGGTTTTGGCCGCTTCCACGCAGTTATCTGCGCCAAGCCCACCTGCCAGCAGTACGTTGTCCAGCGTTTGCCCTGACAGCAGGGACCAGTCAAAACGCTTACCGCTACCGCCCTGGCCGTTATCAAATACATATTTATCGACGTGATTCAGGTCGCGAGCCGGCAGGGTGTCGCCAACGCTCAGCGCCTTCCAGATTTGCACGCTGTCCGGCAATTGTTTACGCAGTGTGTCGATATAGTCCTGGTCTTCACTGCCATGCAGTTGCACAGCGACCAGACCCAGTTGCTCTACGGTGGTCAACACGGTTTCGACCGATGCGTTACGGAACACGCCGATGTACTGCAGCGGGGCACCTGCCATCACCGTGCGCGCCTTCGCGACATTAACAGCGCGCGGGGAGGAGGCAACGAAAATCAGTCCGCCGTAAATGGCACCCGCGTTATGAGCTACTTGCGCGTCCTGGGGACGCGTCAGGCCGCAGACTTTGTTCTCACCGAGCAATACGCGTTTCACCGCGGCGTCCAGATCGTCATGCGACATCAGCGCGGAGCCAATCAGGAAACCGTTGGCGAAATGGCTCAGTTCCCGGACCTGGGCATAGGTGTTGATGCCCGATTCGCTAATAACCGTTACCCCGGCGCCAAGGCGCGGTGCAAGCTGACGCGTACGGTTCAGGTCAATGGACAGATCGCGCAGGTCGCGGTTATTGATGCCGACCACTTTCGCCTCCAGGGCGATAGCGCGTTCCAGCTCTTCTTCGTTGCTGACTTCGGTCAGCACGCCCATGCTCAGACTGTGGGCCACGGCGGAGAGTTGGCGGTATTGCTCATCATCCAGTACCGAGAGCATCAGCAGGCAGGCATCAGCCTGGTAAAAGCGTGCCAGGTAAATCTGGTAAGGGTCGATAATGAAGTCCTTACACAGAATCGGCTGATGCGCGATGCGGCTGACGATGGGCAGAAAATCAAAACTCCCCTGGAAATATTTCTCGTCGGTCAGCACGGAGATAGCCGATGCATGGTGCTTGTAGACCCCGGCGATACGCGCTGGGTCGAAATCATCGCGAATCACCCCTTTGGATGGGGACGCTTTTTTGCATTCCAGGATAAACGCGGTACGCGTACCCTGCAGGGCGTCGTAGAAGCGGCGGGTGCTCGGCACCACGTCGTTCTGAAAACTGGCCAGCGGCTGCTGTTCCTTGCGGGCAGCTACCCAAATCGCCTTATCCGCGACGATTTTTGCTAATACGGTTTGCATTCTTTACCCTCTTGCCGCAAGTGCGGTGACTTTGTTATAGGCGGCGCCGCTGTGCAGCACCTGCAGAACTTTCTGCGCGTTGGCTTGCAAATCTTCTTCACCGTGTAAACGCATCAACATGGCGACATTTGCAGCGACGGCGGCCTCGTGGGCGGGTTCACCTTTACCTTGTAATAAGCGTGTCAGAATGTCACGGTTTTCTTCCGGCGTGCCGCCTGCCAGCTGCTCCTGGTGATACGGCGTCAGGCCGAAATCAGCAGCGGTAAGCTGGTAGCTCTTGATCTCGCCTTCGCGTAATTCAGCCACCACCGTCGGGGCATGCAGTGAAACCTCGTCCATCCCACCACTGTGAACCACCGCAGCGCGTTGATAACCCAGCACGCGCAGGGTCTCGGCAATCGGCAGCACCAGCTCCGGGCTGTATACGCCAATCAGCGCCAGCGGAGGATGCGCCGGGTTAATTAATGGCCCCAGCACGTTAAACAGGGTGCGCGTTTTCAACTGCTGGCGTACCGGCATCGCATGACGGAACCCGGTGTGGTATTTCGGTGCGAATAAGAAGCACACGCCCAGCTCATCCAGCGCAGTGCGGGATTTATCGGCATTCATGTCCAGATTGATACCGAAGGCCGCCAGTAAATCGGAGGATCCGGAACGGCTGGAGACGCTGCGGTTACCGTGTTTCGCAACTTTCAGACCACAGGCCGCCGCCACAAAGGCGCTGGCGGTTGAAATGTTGATACTGTTGCTGCCGTCGCCGCCGGTGCCCACGATATCGGCAAACGGGTAGTCCGGGCGCGGGAACGGCGCGGCATTTTCCAGTAACGCGGTGGCCGCCCCGGCGATTTCATTCGGGTGCTCGCCGCGCACTTTCATGCTGACCAGCGCTGCAGCCAGTTGCTCCGGTTTCAGTTCGCCGCGTACCACCGCAGAGAACAATTGGTGGCTCTCCTGCTGGCTCAGTGTTTGTGCCTGATACAGTTTTTCCAGCACCGGTTGCAGGGTGTTGGTCTGTTCCAGCTTCTGCAGCGCCCAGGCCAGGGTTTGTTCCAGCACGCGGGCACCCTGCGATGTCAGAATGGATTCCGGATGGAACTGGAAGCCGCACACGCGATCCGCGTCGTGACGCACGGCCATCACCATGCCGTTAAAGTGCGCGTTGATGGTTAACCCGGCCGGAATGTTGCGG
Source organism: Phytobacter sp. V69 (assembly GCF_965644215.1). Classification (NCBI taxonomy): domain Bacteria; kingdom Pseudomonadati; phylum Pseudomonadota; class Gammaproteobacteria; order Enterobacterales; family Enterobacteriaceae; genus Phytobacter; species Phytobacter sp. V69. The sequence continues at coordinate 4,317 of NZ_CBFFRL010000109.1, read as the reverse complement.
CCAACCAGCGAGTGATAACGCGCCACCGGCAGTGGGTTCGGCAGGCCGGCAAACATCGCCTGGCCGTCATGTTCAATGCTGGAGGCTTTACCGTGCAGGATTTCGCCCGCCTGGCCAACATAGCCGCCATAGGCTTCGACAATCGCCTGATGGCCCAGGCAGATGCCGATAATTGGCAGCTTGCCGCGCATACGGGTCAACAGTTCTGGCATGCAGCCCGCTTCTGACGGTGCGCCCGGGCCCGGGGAAAGCATCAGCACCGGGTTTTTCATGGTTGCCAGGCGGTCAATCAGGGTTTGCGCCGGGACATGGTTGCGGTAAATCACCACGTTATGCCCGCTGGCGCGCAGCTGATCGGCAAGGTTATAGGTAAATGAGTCGATATTATCGAGCAGCAGAATGTCAGCCATCAGAAGGTCTCCTGAGCGTTATGCGCTTTAGCAATGGCGCGCAGAACCGCGCGAGCTTTATTACGTGTTTCATCGGCTTCTGATTGCGGTACGGAATCGAGTACCACGCCAGCACCTGCCTGAACGGTGGCAACACCGTCTTCCACCCAGGCAGAACGAATCACAATGCAGGTATCGAGATCGCCATGGGCGGTAAAGTAGCCTACTGCGCCACCGTAGCTGCCGCGACGAGAGCCTTCCGCGTCGGCGATAAGCTGCATGGCGCGGACTTTCGGTGCGCCGCTCAGCGTTCCCATATTCATACAGGCACGGTAGGCATGCAGCACATCGAGATCCTGACGCAGTTCGCCAACCACGCGGGAAACCAGATGCATAACAAAGGAATAGCGGTCGACTTTGGTCAGATCCGCTACATAACGACTGCCAGGAGTACAAATGCGCGCCAGGTCATTACGCGCAAGGTCAACCAGCATCAGGTGCTCGGAAAGCTCTTTGTGGTCGGTACGCATTTCAAGTTCGATGCGGCTGTCGAGGTCGCGATCCAGCGAACCGTCGGCACGACGACCGCGCGGGCGTGTCCCGGCGATTGGGTAGATTTCAATCTGGCGCGAGGTGGCGTCATATTTGAGCGAGCTTTCCGGCGATGCGCCAAACAGCGCAAAATCGCTGTCCTGCATAAAAAACATATACGGGCTTGGGTTGCTTTTTTTCAGCACTTCATAAGCGGCCAGCGGTGACGGGCACGGCAGGGTGAAGCGACGTGATGGCACAACCTGGAAAATCTCACCGGCGCGAATCGCTTTTTGCATCTGACGGACAACCGCGCCGTACTCTTCATCGCTCTGGTTGCATTCACAGCGCATATCTGTAACGGATTCCACCGGCAGTGGTGCAGGCGGCACATTCAGTTGCTCATGCAGCGTTTCAATACGCTGGGTCAAACGCGCTTTTTCTTCCACATCAGTGGAGAACAGGCTGACCTGAATGCGGGTATGGCGTTTCTGGTGGTCGATCACCAGTAACGTTTCTGCCAGATAGAAGCAGTAATCCGGGCAGCGACGGTCATGGGTCAGCGCGGGTAAATCTTCAAACCCGGCCACCAGGTCGTAGGCAAACAGACCGCCGAAGAACATTGCTTCGCGCTCGTCGGCCGGGACATCAACCAGCCCCTGCAACAAACGGAAGGCATCGAACACCGAGAGCGAGCACAGACGTGCATCTTCGTCGAGCAAGGAGCTGACCGGCGGGAAGCGTAATACGCGACCATCCTGCTGTACGGTATTCTCTACGCCAGCCGGCAGCGCGGCATCCAGCAACGGCAGCAGGGATGCGCCGTTTTGCGTTAATGCCTGAATGGTGACAGTGTCACCCAGAGCGGTAATGCGCAGCGCGCTATCCACCAACAGCAGGCTTTTTAAGTCGTTTTTGCTGTCAATATCGGCGGATTCCAGCAACAGGGTTGCCGGGCGAGCCCCACACAGTTGATGAAATAACGCGGTCGGGTTCTCCCGGTACAGGGCGTTGCTGGTGAGCAATTCGAGTGTCGGTTTTGGCGTTTGCATAGTTGCTCTCATAAATGTGTTCAAAAAAAAGCCCGCTCAGTTGGCGGGCCGGGTATCGGTGTGCTGAATACGCACGTGAAACACTGCCCAATGTCAGGGAGTGCGCCACCAGCGGTTTACGGAAAAATGCATATTCATCAGGGATACCTCGTGGAGTGAACTTGCGTACTAGTTAACTAGTTCGAGCAATGAAAGTCAACCCTCGATTTCAGAAAATCGCCGCTGAACGTTATGATAGGCCACAGTTATTGTTTTATCCGCCACGGGAGCCGCTTTTGAGCGACACGAATTACGCAGTGATTTATGACCTGCACAGCCACACGATTGCCTCCGATGGCGTCCTGACCCCACAAGAACTGGTCCACCGCGCGGTTGCAATGCGGGTGGGGACACTGGCAATTACCGATCACGATACAACAGCCGCGATCCCCGCAGCGCGTGAAGAAATTGAACGTGCGGGTCTGGCGCTGAAATTGATTACGGGTGTGGAGATCTCCACCGTCTGGGAAAATCACGAGATCCACATCGTGGGTCTGAATATGGATATCGACAATCCGGCACTGTGCGCGTTTTTGCAGGAGCAGCATGAGCGCCGCCAGCAGCGCGGCAGATTGATTGCCGAGCGCCTGGAAAAGGCGAACATTCCCGGTGCATGGAAAGGGGCGCAGCGCCTGGCGCAGGGTGCAGCCGTGACGCGCGGCCACTTTGCCCGCTTTTTGGTGGAATGCGGTAAAGCCAGCAATATGGCGGATGTCTTCAAAAGGTACCTCGCGCGAGGGAAAACCGGATATGTTCCCCCGCAGTGGTGTACAATAGAACAAGCCATTGAAGTGATTCATCATTCTGGCGGAACGGCGGTCATGGCCCATCCGGGTCGGTACGACCTCTCCGCTAAATGGTTGAAAAGACTGCTGGCGCATTTTGCCCAGTGCGGCGGAGAGGCAATGGAAGTTGCCCAATGCCAGCAGGCTCCCAATGAGCGTAAACAGCTCGCCGAGTACGCCCGCCAGTTTGGTTTACTGGCCTCGCAGGGATCGGATTTCCATCAGCCATGTCCATGGATTGAGCTGGGGCGCAAGCTCTGGCTGCCGGCGGATGTGGAGGGCGTCTGGCGCAAGTGGGAGCAGCCGCAAAACAGTGAAGAGAGGGAAGTATGAGTCAGTTTTTTTATATTCATCCGGAAAATCCACAGCCGCGTCTGATCACCCAGGCCGTTGAGATTGTCCGTAAAGGTGGGGTGATTGTTTACCCGACCGATTCCGGGTACGCATTGGGCTGTAAAATTGAAGACAAAGGGGCGATGGAGCGTATCTGTCGTATCCGTCAGTTGCCGGATGGCCACAACTTTACCTTGATGTGCCGCGACCTGTCTGAGCTGTCGACCTACTCGTTTGTCGACAACGTGGCGTTTCGTCTGATCAAAAACAACACCCCAGGCAACTACACCTTTATTCTGAAAGGGACGAAAGAGGTACCGCGTCGCCTGTTGCAGGACAAACGTAAAACCATCGGCCTGCGTGTGCCGGCGAACCCGATCGCCCTGGCGCTGCTCGATACCCTTGGTGAGCCGATGCTGTCGACATCGCTGATGTTACCTGGCAGCGAATTTACCGAGTCCGACCCGGATGAAATCAAAGACCGTCTGGAAAAGCTGGTGGATTTGATTATCCACGGCGGCTATCTGGGACAGCAACCGACAACGGTGGTCGATCTTACCGATGATTCCCCGGTTGTTATCCGTGAAGGCGTGGGTGACGTTAAACCTTTCCTATAATGAAGCAAGTCGCTATACTACGCGGCCATTTCACAGGCGCCGCGGCGGCCTGATGACCTTATTCGACGCCTGTGAAGGCGCGCAAGATAAATATTAAATCATGTATAATCAATGAGTTAATATATTTCGGTTAGTGGTTGTTACCACCATGTGTGACAGCCATTAACCGCATCTCGACTCTCATCATGTATGTACACCTTCCCCTGCCGTTCATGTCTTCGTTGGTATGGTCTAATACTCGGTATTAATATGGACAGGCTTCTTGGCTTCTATTGTCCAAAATCTGTTAGTTGCGCATTTTCTGCACCCTGGATACCCTGAGATTAATCCTAATAACTCAAGGGTGAGTATGGCTATCGGGAACAGACAGATTCAAGAAGAATCACCCAAAGAAGAGTTAGATTGCTTGCTGGATGAGCTTGCACTCACACAGGAGCAACGGGAGTTTATAGAATCAATGCGGCAAGATAACGGGGATAAAAACAACGAGGAGTAGTGAACCGCCCCGGGAATCCTGGAGACTAAACTCTTTGAGAGAGAGGTAAACAGGATGACTAAAAACACACGTTTT
>NZ_CBFFRL010000108.1:0-16400 GCF_965644215.1 Phytobacter sp. V69 | reverse complement strand
ATTCAGGCAACCGTCTGTGGTGTTTGCAGAGCTAAGATTGGCGGCTTAGCGTTGCACTTCGGAGTTGAATCCGCCATATACCGCCTTTTTTGTGGTGCTGGGAGGATTAACTGAATTTGCGGTCGGCCTCGGCGTCGGTATGGGATTATTTACCCGTCTTGCCGGATTTGGCGGGCTGGCGTACGTATTGGTCGCTAATGCATTTGGTGGCCATATGGCGAACGGTTATACCTGGAACAGTAAACCCAATGGCGGCTGGGAATATATATTGCTGCTGCTTGTGTTCTTTGCCAGCTTTATGTTATCCGGTGGCGGGAAATTTTCCATCGACCGCTGGTTAATCAGCAAAGGGCTGATGCCTAAACGCTTATTACCGCTGTGCCTGACCAAAGCCGGACGCGAAACCCTTACGCATTAACGCCATATATCAGGATAGAAGATGCCGTGGCCCGGCGAGAACGCATCGCACGCTCGTCGGGCCATTACGCCATCGCGATCCTCGCTATGACTTCACCGCCTCTTTCAGCGCCAGGCGCAGGTGGCCGTTATTGCGCTGCAATGATTCACTGGCATCCCACGCGTCCATGCCGCTGAGCAGCATCAGGATCGCGGTTTTACACTGCTGATTACAGCTTGCCAGCGCCGTTTTCGCCTCTTTGCGCGAGCAATCGCAGGCCGCCATCACGATGGCTATCTGCCGCTCCTGCCATTTACCTTCCGTCGCCGGAATATCCACCCGCAGGTTGCTGTAGACCCGGCCACTGCGGATGGCGAGCGTGGTGGTCAGCATGGTCAGAATGGATTGCTGCGCGCGTCGTGCTTTGGGATTGTTGTAGCCCGCGACCACTTCCGCCCCCGTTGGCGGCGCAATCACGATATCCCCAAGACTTGCGGCTTCGTTTTGCGCATCGGCGGTCAACACCGCCACCATCGCGCCGGTTTCATTGGCCTGACGCAGCGCCCCCCATACCCACGGCGTTTTACCGCTGAGGGTCAGCGCCAGCAGCACGTCATTATGATTGAAATTGATCGCCTGTAGCGCGCCGATCCCGCCGTCGTAATCGCCCGCCTGGGCGTCATTGACTGCAATGCAGCGCACCTGCGACTGGCTGTCCGGCGCAAAATCATGAATGGCCTGCTGCGCCAGTTCACCCGAGGCACCGACCCCGATAATCACGAATCGCCCGCCCCGGCTCAGTGCCACCACCGCGTTTTCAACCACCCGCGCCACATCAGGCAAACAGTGCGCTACCGCGTCATGGGCAGCAACATCTTCCTGATGAATGAGTTGCAGGACATCGTCTGTTGAGAGTCTGTCGATCTCCGTTGTCCGGTCATTACGTCGTGCTTTCGCCGCTACCGTTAACAAAGTGCTCATCATTACCTCCTTTTTAGTTATCCTGCCCTACTATAAAGCCATTCGTATAATTGCCTTGCGAGACGTGTCACGTAACGAAGGGGATAAATTCAAAGGCGACAAGCCGTTAGCCGCTTTGAGATACGCGCCCCATCGGCGATAATTACCCTCTCTTTGTGAATGATTTTGAGGCCGCAGTGAACGGAAGGCATCCACATCCTGCTTCGCGCAAACGCACCATGAAACTGAGCACCCTGGTCACGCTGATGTTGTGCAGCGTGATCGTTTCGGTACTCGTGGTGGTTTATGCCCTGTACTTCGTCCAGATCGCCAACGTTACCCGCGCAGGAGTGAAAGACACGGCGCTGGCCGTTGCGCGCACTCTGGCCGACGAGCCGGAAGTCAAGCGCGCCCTGTCGATGCCCAGCGGGAACGAAACGGTACAGGACATCGCCCAGGCCGTGCAGCGCAGAAACGACCTGCTCTTTGTAGTGGTGGCCGACATGAACGGCATCCGCCTGTCGCACCGCGAGGCCAGCGAAGTTGGCAAACATTTTATTGGCGATGACCTGATCCCGGCGCTGCATGGCAGAGAGAATGTCTCGGTGAACCATGGGATGCTCGCCGAGGCGCTGCGCGTGTTCACGCCGGTCTTTGATGCTCACCACCAGCAAATTGGCGTGGTTGCCATCGGGATCTCGCTCAGTAAAGTGGATGAGCAGATAAGCCACAGCCGCTGGGGATTACTGCTCACCATGCTGTTTAGCGCGCTGGTCGGTTCGCTCGGCACCTGGGCGCTGGTGCGCGTGCTTAAACGTATTCTTTTTGGCCTTGAGCCTTACGAAATTTCCACCCTCTTTGAACAGCGCCAGGCTATGCTGCAATCGCTCAAAGAGGGGGTGATCGCCGTTGACCGCGAGGGCAATATCACCCTGGCCAATCAGGCGGCGCGCCAGATGTTGCTGAGTCCCAATAGCCTCGGCACCGCCGACATTCGCTACACGCCGTTGTATGCCGACCTGCAAACCGTGCTGCAAAGCGGCCAGCCGCTGTCCGATCAGGAGATTGGCTGTAACGGGCATCTGTTGCTGTGTAACAGCGTGCCGGTGCGCGGCCAGGATGGGGTCATTGGTGCTATCAGCACATTCAGGGATAAAACCGAAGTCAGCCAGCTGTTGCAGCGCCTGGACGGAATGGTCAACTATGTGGATGCCCTGCGCGCCCACTCCCACGAATTTATGAACAAGCTGCACGTCATACTCGGCCTGCTCAACATGAAGCGTTACGACACGCTCGAAGAGTATGTGCTGCAAACGGCGGAAGGCTATCAGAACGATATCGGCACCTTGCAGCATCAGATCCAGGCCCCGGTTGTGGCGGGCTTCCTGCTGGGAAAAATCAATCGCGCCAGAGAAGCCGGTTTTATTCTCACACTGGCACATGAATCGCGGGTACCGGACAACCCCAACCAGCAGCAGGTGACCGCGCTGGTCACCATTCTGGGTAACCTTATCGAAAACGCCTTAGACGCGATGGTCAATCAGCCCGACGGCGAAATCGGCCTGTTGCTGCACTATCAAAACGGCTGCTTAAGCGCCGAAGTCAGCGACGATGGCCCCGGCATCACCCCGGAACATATCGACGCCATTTTCAACAAAGGCTACTCCACCAAAGGTGAAAACCGCGGCGTCGGGCTGTTCCTGGCCCGTCAGCAATGCGAAAATCTTGGCGGCAGTATTGCGGTGGAGTCGGAGCCGGGCGTGTTCACCCAATTTTTTGTACAACTCCCCTGGGACTGTGAGAGGAAGACAGTGTGATTAATGTATTGATTGTCGATGATGACGCCATGGTCGCGGAGCTGAACCGCGTCTATACCACGCGGCTGTCGGGTTTTAGCTGCTGCGGCGTCGCATCCACCCTGCGTCAGGCCGAAAACATGATTAACGATCCGGCGCTGGATATCGATTTGATCCTGCTTGATGTCTATATGCAGCAGGACAATGGCCTGTCGCTGCTCCCCATCATTCGTGCCAGCGGGCGAAAAATCGACGTCATCATGATCTCCTCGGCCTCGGATGCCGCGACCATTCAGACCTCCATGTACTATGGCGTGGTGGATTACCTGATCAAACCGTTCCAGTTCCCGCGCTTTGAAGAAGCCCTGACCCACTGGCAGGAAAAAAAGAAGCTGATGGGCGCGCATCAGTATTACGAACAGGCGGATGTGGACCGCTTGCTACACGGCGGACCGCAGGAAGTGGCCGACACCAAACGCCTGCCGAAAGGGCTGACTCCGCAGACGCTGCGCACCATTTGCCAGTGGATTGATGGGCACCCGGATATCGAGTTTTCAACCGATGAGCTGGCAAGCGCGGTCAATATTTCCCGCGTCTCCTGCCGTAAATATCTGATGTGGCTGGCACAGATCGGCATTTTGTTCACCACCATCCACTACGGGGTGACGGGCCGCCCGGTCTACCGTTATCGCCTGCTGGAAGAGCAGTACGGATTGCTTAAGCAGTACTGTCAGTAAATGTGTAGCCATCATCCATTAGCGTAAAACGGACATTACGCGTGGATGAGGCCACGACCCGCTGGTCTTTGGTCACGAAGATCGCCTCAATCTCCGGCTTGTTACGCAGCGCCCGGCACCCTTGCTCCACCCCCATGCCGTACAGCAACGTGGTCCAGATATCGCCATCCAGCGAGTCGGTTGAAATCACCGTCACGCTGTCGAGTTCATTGTCGAGCGGGTAGCCCGTCGCCGGGTTTAAAATGTGGTGATAGCGCTTGCCGTCAACCTCAAAAAAGCGCTCGTAGGTTCCCGAGGTGACCACCGATTTATCTTGCACATCGATAACCCCCACCAGCTCATCCGCCGCCGAAAACGGCTTTTTCAGCCCGATGCCCCAGCCGCCCTGCGGCGCGCCAAGAGTATGCACATTGCCACCCAGATTAATCAGCGCCTGCGTGACCCCTTCCCGGCGCAAGAAATCGCGCACCCGGTCAGCAATATAGCCCTTGGCAATCGCCCCGAGATCGATTTCCATCCCCGACTGCGCCAGATAAACACTGCTAGCGGCCTCATCCAGCAGCACCTGCTGCGGGTCGGTCAGGGGGAGAAGTGCCGCCAGTTCATCGGCGGCGGGTACGTCGTTGTCGTGGCGAAAGCCAATCCGCCAGCGTTTCACCACCGGGCCAATCGCCAGATTAAAGCAGCCGCCGTTGACCAGGCTTGCCGCCTTCGCACAGACTATTAAATCAAATACCGGACGGCTGACTACCACCGGATGCTGCCCGGCGGCGAGGTTGATATCCATCACCTGTGACGGGGTGCGATTGACCGTTAACAGGTCTTCATAACGCTTGATCAGACGAAAGGTACTGGCGGCGAGCGTGGGGTTATGGCTGAACAGTTTGAGCAGGATCGGCGATCCCATCAGGACGGCGGAGTATGACCAGACACCTTCTTGCTGTTCCATATTCACTCCTAAAAAAATGCCCCGGTCATGCCGGGGCTTATCATCAGGCCTGCGCTTTCGCCCAGTCTGCCGCATGGTGACCGGCAAGTGAACCAAAGATAATGATATCCGCCACCGCGTTACCGCCGATGCGGTTGCTGCCGTGAATACCACCGGCCACTTCGCCTGCGGCGAACGCCCCCGGAATAACCTGCTGCTGCTTATTCAGCACCGCGGTATCTGTATTGATGGTCACACCGCCCATGGTATGGTGCACCCCCGGTGCAATGCGGATCGCGTGGAACGGCCCTTCATTGATCGGGTTACGCAGTGCGGTGGTACGGCCAAAATCGGCATCGCGCTGCTGCTCAACAAAGCCGTTGTAACGCTCTAACGTGGCCAGGAAAGTATGATAGTCCATGCCCAGTTTTTCCGCTAACTGACGCGGTGAACTGGCGCTGGTCACCAGGCCCCGGGCGATATACTCATCTGCCGCTTTGTTTTTCGCTCTGACGTGCTCATCAAACACGATGTACGCGTAGTGCTCTGGCAAGGCGATAATCTGCGCGGAGACTTTGTCACGGGTTTCCATCTCATTAAAGAAGCGGTTGCCCTGCTGGTTAACGAGGATAGCCCCGCCGCCGCGAATCGATTCAGAAATCAGGTACGAAGTACTTTGCTCCACGGTCGGGTGGATCTGAATCTCGCCCATATCTACCGTGCCCGCGCCGATATGTTCCAGCAGCGCGATACCGGCCCCGGTCGCCCCTTTGTGGTTGGTGGTGACAAAGCCCGCCAGATCCGGACGGTATTTCACCACCATCTCGCTGTTGGCGCTGAACCCACCGGTCGCCACAATCACACTTTTAACCGCGATGGTCAGGGTTTCATTTTCGTCATTGATCAGGCGTACCGCGCTGACTTTCCCCTGCTCGCAGAGGATCTCTTCAACCGAGGTATCGAGCATCACGTCGATGTCACGTTTGGTGACGTTACGCACCAGGCCGCTGATCAGATAACCGCCCACTGCCGAACCGTCTTTAGGCCGGTGAGTACGGTCAATGCTCATGCCGCCCGTGGTGGTAATGTCGTTTAGCATGATGCCACGATGCGCCAGCCATTCGATAGCTTCCGGTGCATGTTCCACGAAGCAGCGCAGCAGTTCCGGATTGTTGCGGTTTTGCCCGCCTTTCATCGTTTCCTGATAGAAGAGCTCTTTGCTGTCCTGGATGCCTTTCACGCGCTGGAAGCGGGTTTCGGCGGCGTTCATCCCGGCGGAGGCTTTGATGGTGTTCCCCCCGAAGGTTGGCATTTTTTCAACGATCAGCACGCGTGCGCCTTCGTCATGTGCCTGGATCGCGGCCGCCAGTCCGGCACCGCCGCTGCCCACAACCACCACGTCATAGTTTTTCGGCGCAGTATCGCCAGTGCCTTCGTCCTGGGCCAGCGCTTTACCCGATTTCACCATCGCTTTGGAGACGGCTTTTTTCACCGATTCGCTCTGGCTGGTAGCCCCGGAAATGGCATCCACGTGCGGGCTGTTGGCGGTCAGAATGCGGGAACGGATCTCATCAAAGCTGGTGACAAAATCTACATCGTCGCCGATGCCTGACAGCAGTTCGATATCGGCAATACGATCGGTTTCAAGGCTGATATTGAGCACCAGCTCGCGGGTATCATCCTGCACGGTTTCGGTGTAGACGCCCGGTTTGAATTTTTTGTCCGCCATGCTCATGTCGCGAATCATCGCCTCCACCAGCGAAAAACACCACAGCGGTTCCGGGATGGTCAAGGCTTCGCGCTGGGTGCTGTCGATGAACAACTCCAGCGTTTCACCGCGCGCAATGCGATCCGTCCAGTCCGGATAAGCAATGCAGGCGCGCCCGACGGCAATCAGGTCGTAGCCGTGGTCAACGGCGTCCTGCGCGTCTTCTGCATTCACCACGCCGCCCACGCCCATCACCGGAATCTGTGCCAGGGTTTCTGAACGCAGGGCGACATATTTTTCAATCAGCGGCGTGGGATCGGTAGTCTCCACGATGGAGGGACGCAGCGTAGCACCCACGGAGAAGTGCAGGTAATCCAGGCCGCGGGCGGCGAGTTTTTCCAGCAGGTACATCGTGTCGTCAAAGCGGATCCCGGGGACTTCCATCTCTTCCGGTGAGAAGCGATAGCCGATGATAAAGGCGTCATCCGCATACTGGCGGACCATTTTGTGGGTGATGTCCAGCACCGCCAGCGGGAATTTCGCGCGGTTATCGCGGCTACCGCCCCACTCGTCATCACGCTGGTTGGAGTTTGGTGAGTAGAACTGCTGAATGAGATAGGTATTCGCGCCGTGTAACTCAACGCCATCAAAGCCCGCAAGAATGGCACGACGCACGCCGTCACCGAACTTGCCGACCATCTCTTCCACTTCCTGAGTGGTCAGGGCAACCGGGGTGGCCGCACCGTCACGGGGTGCCGCCAGCGCGCTTGGGCCAACCGGGGTGCGACCGCCAATCAGTTTCGGGTCGACCATGCGACCGCCGTGGTAAATCTGCAGGATGGCTTTGGAGCCTTTGGATTTGATGGCGTGTGCGATTTTCGCCAGCCCGGCAACTTTCTCATCGCTATCAATCCCGATGGAACCGGGGAACGCGAGGCCCAGGTTATCCACAAAGCAGCATTCAACAATCACCGCCCCGATGGCCCCGGCACGCTCACGGTAGTACTCGATCAACTCACTGCTGACCGTACCGTCAAAATAGCCGGTACAGGTGGTCATCGGTGCCATCAGCAGACGGTTTTTTAGCTCGGTACCATTCGGTAGTGTGAAGGGGGTTAGAATTTGCGAGTAATGGCTCATAAATAAACTCCAAACTTTAAAGTGAAATTCAGGAATTCTTGTCGGACGTTATTTTTGTTTTCGTTTTTTGCCGATCGCATGCCTTTAATATAATAATTTCTTTAGTTTCTTAATCGCTTACTTTAGTTAAAAAACTATTTAATCCCTCCAATAACATTCATAACCCCAAGGTGTTATTATTTAAATAAACCGAAATTAACATTTGCGCTAACAAATATAACCAACAGGTTACGCATCACAACTTAAACTCAGTTGCCGATGTAGCTTTAAAATAAAATATAATCAACAATATACAAACACAATGTCGAGATAAGCTAAAAATATAAACAGGGAAAGCATGCAGAAAAGTGTATCGATTCAGCAAAAACAGAATTCACATCACATTTTTTATTTTAAAGGCGTACAATAACTCCATCAGATTATTTTCTTGATCGCGATCAAATGCTGAAAAAGTGAAAACAGCATTATAGAAAAAGACCCTTACTTTAATTATCCACATCCCTTATTGCGGTGGACACCCATTAATTAAACGTGCCAGTTGTGAATTTAATAAGTAAAGAAAGTTTTGTAACTAAAGTAATTGAATTCGCATTGTCTGGCGTGGAAGCAGAATCCTTATCAACCTTAGAACGCTACTATGAAAGAGAAATCATCCGCTTTAACACCTTCTCAGGTGAGTAGTAAAAAGAACGGCAACCCAGGCAAGCTATTGATGCTGGCACTACCGGTTATTGTCGCGGTGCTACTGCTGTTCATTCCTGTCCCGCAAGGTCTGCCACCGTTCGCATGGCACTATTTCGCCATCTTCGTGGGCGTGATCGTGGGGCTTATCTTTGAACCCCTGCCCGGCGCGGTTATCGGTATGACAGGCGTTGTGGTGATTGCCCTGTGCAGTCAATGGCTGCTGTTTAGCCCTGAACAGCTGGTGGATCCGAAATTCAAACTTGCCGCACAGTCCTTTAAATGGGCAGTCAGCGGTTTTAGCAACTCCACCGTATGGCTTATCTTCGGCGCCTTTATGTTTGCCGCCGGTTACGATAAGACCCGCTTCGGCCGCCGCCTGGCGCTGATTCTGGTGAAATATCTGGGTCGTCGCAGCCTGACGCTCGGCTACGCCATCACCTTCGCCGACCTGCTACTGGCACCGTTCACGCCGTCCAACACAGCGCGTAGTGGCGGGACCATCTTCCCGATTATCGCCAACCTGCCGCCGCTGTACGGCTCAAAACCCAACGATCCGAGCGCGCGTAAAATCGGCTCCTATCTGATGTGGGTGGCGATCACCGCAGCCTGTATCACCAGCTCCATGTTCCTGTCCGCGCTGGCGCCCAACCTGCTGTCTCTGGCACTGGTGAAAAGCATCACCGGGATCGACATTTCCTGGGGCACCTGGTTCCTGGCCTTCCTGCCGCTGGGGATCCTGCTAATTTTGACCATGCCGCTGCTGGCCTACTGGTTCTACCCGCCGGAAGTGAAAGTGAACGATGAAGTGCCGCTGTGGGCCAGTCGTGAGCTGGAAAAACTGGGCAAACTGTCGCGCAACGAAATCCTGCTGCTGGTGTTTGTCTGCTCCGCGCTGATGATGTGGATCTTTGCCGCCAACTGGCTTGAACCGGCCCTCGCCGCCCTGCTAATCATCGTCCTGATGTTGTGGACCGGCGTGCTGGAGTGGAGCGATATCACCAGTAACAAAGCCGCATGGAACACTTTCGTCTGGTTTGCCACCCTTGTGGCGCTGGCGGATGGCCTCTCCTCCACCGGCTTTATCGCCTGGCTGGGTAAAGAAGGCGGCGCGCTGATGGGTAACGTCTCACCGGGCGTGGCGACCATTGTTCTGCTGCTGGCGTTTTACCTGCTGCACTACCTGTTCGCCAGTACTACGGCGCACACCACTGCCCTGCTGCCGGCCATGCTGACCATCGCGTCAACCATTCCGGGGATGAACATGCAGGTGTTTGTGCTGGTGATGGTCACGTCGCTGGGTGTGATGGGGATCATCACTCCGTACGGTACCGGCCCGAGCCCGATTTACTACGGTAGCGGCTACCTGCCAACCAAAGACTACTGGCGTCTGGGTACCATTTTCGGTGCCATCTTCCTGGCCGCCCTGCTGCTCATCGGTTATCCGTGGATTTCCATGATGTTCTGATTCCTCGCCGCCGGACCTGCTCCGGCGGCGTTTTTTTGTCGCTGCCGCATGGATGTATGCGGCTCTAACCTTAAAAAAAAGCGAGAGAGCTATGTCGACGAAACCGTTTTACTATCAGGAACCCTTCCCGCTGGCGCATGACGATACGGAATATTATCTCCTCAGCCGCGAGCACGTATCCGTTGCCGAATTTGACGGCCAACAGGTACTGAAAGTGGAGCCGCAGGCGCTGACCCTGCTGGCACAACAGGCCTTCCACGACGCCGCGTTTATGCTGCGCAAGGCGCACCAGCAGCAGGTGGCAGCCATTCTGACCGACCCGCAGGCCAGCGAAAACGACAAGTACGTGGCGCTGCAATTCCTGCGTAACTCCGAGATTGCCGCCAAAGGCGTGTTACCGACCTGCCAGGACACCGGCACAGCGATCATCATGGGCAAAAAAGGCCAGCGCGTCTGGACCGGCGGCGGTGATGAAGCGGCACTGACCCGCGGCGTCTACAACACCTATACCGAAGATAACCTGCGCTACTCGCAAAACGCGGCGCTGGATATGTACAAAGAGGTGAATACCGGCACCAACCTGCCTGCGCAGATTGACCTCTACAGCGTGGATGGCGACGAGTACAAATTCCTGTGTATGGCGAAAGGCGGCGGTTCCGCCAACAAAACCTATCTGTACCAGGAAACCAAGGCGCTGATAACGCCAGCGAAGCTGAAAAACTACCTGGTGGATAAAATGCGCACCCTCGGTACCGCCGCCTGCCCGCCGTACCATATCGCCTTTGTGATTGGCGGGACCTCTGCAGAATCCACCCTGAAAACGGTCAAACTCGCCTCCACCCATTACTATGACGGGCTGCCGACCGAAGGCAATGAACACGGCCAGGCGTTCCGCGACGTTAAGCTTGAAGCAGAACTGATGATCGAGGCGCAAAATCTTGGCCTTGGCGCACAGTTCGGCGGCAAGTACTTCGCCCACGATATCCGGGTGATTCGCCTGCCGCGCCACGGCGCGTCCTGTCCGGTAGGGATGGGTGTCTCCTGCTCCGCCGACCGTAATATCAAAGCCAAAATCAATCGCGACGGTATCTGGATTGAGAAACTGGAGTCAAATCCGGGGCAGTACATTCCACAGGCACTGCGTGAAGCGGGTGAAGGCGCTGCGGTTCACATCAACCTCAATCAGCCGATGGCCGACATTCTCAAACAGCTGTCACAGCATCCGGTTTCGACCCGCCTGTCCCTCTCCGGCACGATCATCGTCGCGCGCGATATCGCCCATGCGAAATTGCAGGAGATTATCGACCGTGGTGAAGCGCTGCCGCAGTATGTGAAAGATCACCCAATCTATTACGCAGGCCCGGCGAAAACACCGGAAGGTTATGCATCCGGTTCCCTCGGCCCAACCACGGCCGGGCGTATGGACTCCTATGTCGACCAGTTGCAGGCACAGGGTGCGAGCATGGTGATGTTGGCCAAAGGCAACCGCAGCCAGCAGGTAACCGATGCCTGCCATAAACACGGCGGTTTCTACCTTGGCAGCATCGGCGGCCCGGCAGCCGTACTGGCACAGCAGAGTATTAAGAGCCTTGAGTGTGTGGCGTACCCGGAACTGGGGATGGAAGCGATCTGGAAAATCGAAGTGGAAGATTTCCCGGCCTTTATCCTTGTGGATGATAAAGGCAATGACTTCTTCCAGCAGATCCAGAATAAACAATGCGCTAACTGCGCAATGAAATAATCACCTCACGCAAGCCGGTATTTTCCGGCTTGCGATTTTCCACAAAAACAATATTATTACCGCACGCCCCTCCCTGACTAATTAAACTAAAGTAACCATTCTGTAATTATTTAAACCAGAGTGAGTGTGACAACCGTCACTCACTATTACAGAAGAGATCGCTAAATTATCCCCAGCAGTACTTCTAATAAAAACACCAGGCTCTAAATAATTCGAGTTGCAGAAAGGCGGCAAACTTGAAGAATGAAGAGCATAGACAGGATAATTTTATGCAATCAGTCCTCTTACAATCTCTGTTCCCTTTAGTTTTCATTATGGTATTAGGTTGGCTGAGCGGGAAATTAGGTTATACCAAACGTGAAGATGCGAATGTTATGGCATCTGTGGTTATCCGTTTCGCGCTGCCGTTTCATCTTTTTATTGGTGCATTAAATACTGACCCGGAGAAAATTCAAAACCTGTCATTTATGGCGGTGCTGGTTATTGGCCTGATGGGTTCTTATTTATTTACCCTGTTTGTTTCACGCTTTGTGTTTCGCCACGATATTAAAACTAGCGCCATTCAATCCCTGGTCTGCGCTTTCCCGGATATGGCCTACTTTGGCGCGCCGGTACTGGCAGTATTAATCGGGCCAGAAGGCTTTTTAGGCGTGCTGATTGGCAACGTGGTGACCAGCGTCTTTATGATCCCGCTGACTATTGTCCTTATCCGCATGGGCGATAAGAACCACACCGAAGACCTCAACCCGGTGAAAATGGTTTTACAAAATCTGCTGAAAGCGGCGCGTAACCCTATCGTCTGGATCCCGGTGACCGGCATTCTGCTGAGTCTGGCAGGCGTTAAGCTGCCGCATCTGCTCAGCTCGCCGATTGAGATGGTGGGCAAAATCGCCGGTGGTCTGTCACTCTTCGCCCTCGGTCTGCTGTTCTACGGCGAACGCCCTTCTTTCAACATTCAGACCTGTACCAATATTGGCATTAAAAATTTGATTCAGCCGATCATGATGGCGGTCGCCGGGTTAGCGTTCGGCCTGAACCATACCCTGATGCAACAGGTGGTGATTATTGGTGCCACCCCTTCGGCGATTGCCGCCGGGATGTTTGCCCTCCGCAGTGATACCTATGTGGAATCGGCGTCCTCCTCCATATTATTAGGCACGGCGCTCGGCGTAATAACCGAAGGATTCATGATTTATTTAGTTTCATAAATCAAGTATCAACAGATGTTATTTAACTAATTAAAGTCTTTTTAAATTAAACAAACCGCAAGTCGACGCCATGTGCGATTAGAATGGCATGGCGCAACTTTAATCAACACCAGACGACCTCATTAATAGCGGCAATATATTGCCGTTTTGCAGGCAAGGCATGTGTTTATTCAGGAGTCGTAACATGTTAAAAAAAGAGATGCTGTACACGCCCTATACTGGCGCGGTATTGCTGGAAACCCCATTGTTAAATAAAGGCCTCGCGTTTACGGAAGAAGAACGCCTGGCGCTGAATTTAAATGGCTTGCTCCCTGACACGGTGGAAACCATTAAAGAACAAACCGACCGGGCATGGGCGCAGTTTTGCCATTTCAAACGTGACATTTCAAAACACATTTATTTACGCAATATCCAGGACACTAACGAGACTTTATTTTACAACCTGGTACGCACCCATTTAAGCGAAATGCTGCCGATCATTTATACCCCGACGGTGGGCGAAGCCTGCGAGCATTTCTCTGACATCTATCGTCGGGCGCGCGGCCTGTTTATCTCCTGGCCGAACCGCCACCAGATTGATGAGATGCTGCAACGTTTTTCACGTAACGATATCCGCGTCATCGTGGTCACCGACGGTGAGCGCATTCTGGGCCTCGGCGACCAGGGCGTGGGCGGGATGGGCATTCCGATTGGCAAACTCTCCCTCTACACCGCCTGTGGCGGTGTCAACCCGGCCACCACGCTGCCTATTATGCTCGATGTCGGCACCAACAATGCCCAGCGTCTGGACGATCCGCTGTACATGGGCTGGCGTCACCCGCGTATCACCGACGACCAGTACATGGAATTTATGGACATGTTTATTGAGGCGGTCAAAAAACGCTGGCCGGACGTCCTGCTGCAGTTTGAAGATTTTGCCCAGAAGAACGCGACCAAACTGCTCAACCGCTACCGGGATAAACTGTGCTGCTTCAACGATGACATTCAGGGCACCGCCGCCGTCACCCTGGGCACCTTGATTGCTGCCTCGCGCACCGCAGGCGTCAATTTGCAGGATCAGCGGATCGTCTTTTTAGGCGGTGGCTCCGCAGGCTGCGGCATCGCCGAAAAAATCATTGCCTGGATGGTCTCAACGGGCTTGAGCGAAAGCCAGGCACGCGGCCGCGTCTTTATGGTCGACCGCTTTGGCCTGCTGACCGACGATATGCCGAACCTGCTCGAATTCCAGCAAAAGCTGGTTACCCCGCGTGAGGCTATCGCCCACTGGGATGTGGAACAGAACAATATCTCCCTGCTGGACGTAGTGCGTAACACCCACCCGACGGTGATGATCGGCGTCTCCGGCCAGCCGGGCCTGTTCAGCGAAGAGATCGTCAAAGAGATGTACAGCCACTGCCCACGTCCGATCATTATGCCGCTCTCCAACCCGACCTCTCGGGCGGAAGCCCAGCCGCGTGATCTGATCGAATGGACCCAGGGTTCGGCGTTGATTGCCACCGGCAGCCCGTTTGCCCCGGTGCATTACGATGGCGCGGTGTATGAGATTGCCCAGTGCAACAACGCCTATATCTTCCCGGGCCTTGGGCTGGGGATCCTTGCCGGTAAAGCCAGACGGGTCACGGAAAATATGCTAATGGCCGCAAGCCAGGCGCTGGCCGCACATTCACCGCAGGCCACCCTGGAGCGCGGCGGCCTGTTACCGGCAGTGGAAGACATTGGCGAGATTTCACGCGCGATAGCGTTAGCCACCGCTCGCGCGGCCCAGCAGGATGGCGTTGCCCCGCAGGCCAGTGACGACGAGCTGAATGCGGCCATTGAGAAAACCTTCTGGGAAGCGCAATACGCTCCCTATAAACGCGCGTCGTTCTAAGCCCGCGCTGGCAGGGGAAAGGATCTCCCCTGTGTTTTTCAGTGAGAGTAGCTACAGAATTATCACCAGGATAAATGGGTTTATCCTGGTGATAAATAGCAAAAGATATAGTTTATAGAGGCAATAAAATGCAATGTGTAGCAATGAAGTTAACTAAAAATGGTTTAAATCACATTTAATTAACATCACTGATAATTGCCCACCCCGCTGCTTCCTTCGCCCTGCGCTTAATGCTACATCTTCCCCGTATCGTAAATCTCTCAGCCTGAGTGACAGCAGAGTTCACCCGTTAACAATGAATAACAACGATCGGATGCGCCCCATAAGGCTCCCAAAAAAGTAAAAGTGCCGCTGTTTCGCCCGTTCCGGCATAAGGTATTTCGCCGACTGTGCGTGGCAAACTTTTTGGCCAATATCGGTAGCTGGATGCAAATCTTCGCCACCGGCTGGCTGGTTGCCTCACAAACCACCGACCCGGCGGTTGCCGCCATGGCGCAGACGCTGACGCAAATTCCCGTGTTTCTGTTTTCCGTGATGGGCGGCGTGCTGGCCGACCGCTTCAATACGTATCGCTATCCGGGCGGTATCAATCTGGGGATGGCCTTCTCGTGCGCGGCACTGGCGCGGTCTGCCTTCTGGCTACGCCAACCATAAGCACACTGTTCATTTTCACGTTTTTGATTGCCTCCGGCACTGCGCTAAAAACCTCGGCGTGGCAGGCGACCATGTCTTCGCTGGTCGAGCCCGACGAAATTGAAGCGGCCGCCACCCTCAATGGCCTCAGTTACAACCTGCCCTCGGTTATCGGCCCCACGCTGGGAGCAACGTTTTTTGTTATCACCGGACCTGAGGTGCTCTATTTCACCAATGCGCTTTGCCTGACCTCGCTGATGGCGATTTACTTTCTGACCCAGCGCACACGCCAGGATGCAGTGCCAAAGAAACCCCGCAGCCTGGGCGCATTACTGGCCGAAGGTATTCGCGTCAGTGCCGCCAGCACTCCTTTTCGCGGCATCTTGTTGACCACCGCAGTGCTGTTTTTCTCCGTCTCGCCCTTTCAGGCGCTGCTGCCCGCGTATGTCAATCTGACCCTACAGGCAGACAGCCACACGCTGGGTCTGCTGATGGGGGGATTTGGCAGCGGAGCGGTGCTCTCCGCCTTGTTGCCGGTACCGGTGCTGCTGGTTGTCACCGTGATTGGCGGCATGGCCTGGGCCGCGCTGATATCCACCATGAATTCGGCGGCGCAGTCCTTTTTTGGCCCGGAGGTTCGCGCGCGGGCGATGTCGATTTACAGCATGTGTTTTTATGGTGCCCTGACGCCTGGCAGCCTGACGTGGGGGAAAATTTCGGGAATGCTGAGTATTGAGACGGCCTTTATGATCGCCGGATGTTCGATGGTGCTGACCGCACTCTATATTCTTGTCGGTCGCAAAGTTTCCGACGAGCGAGAGGTACAGCTCCCCCCGGTATCGTCGGGTACCACCGAGGAGTCATAGAGGCTGGCGTGTTAACGCACGCTATTTCGCCTCTAATAGTGAAGAAACGACTGCGTAGCTTGCCAATTTAACAACGTAGGCTGCGATGGGGTGTGTAATGAGCGCGGGGGGACGTAAACCGGATAAATCAACATAAATATCAATGCGTTATTTAACTTTTTATAGCATTTAAATTCAAAACATATATTTGTTCGCGAATTCAGATAATAAGTGCAACGCTCGGACATGATTGTGGAGAGTGTAGGAGGAAGGGTTAACTACCGATAA
>NZ_CBFFRL010000107.1:0-16718 GCF_965644215.1 Phytobacter sp. V69 | reverse complement strand
CGGGCTACCACACCCACTGTAGCCCCGGTAAGCGCAGCGTCACCGGGGAAAATCCCGGATGCGGCTACACCTTATCCCGGGTACGACTAATACACTGCCACCTGTTCAAACTCTTCGCCCTCGCAACGGTAAACCGCCTGGGTCGCGCCGGGTAGCACCCACTGCTGTTCGGCACCGGGCGGGCAATGCAGGCGAATGCATAACCCGCAGCCGCCGCGTAAGGTGCGGGGAATATCCGCCACACGAAACGGCACGCCGGAGGCCTGTAACAGCTTGCGGGTCTGCACCACGCCAACGGTGGAGTGAAACAAAAACAGGAACTCTTCCATCAGCGTGCCCTCTGGCGCTGGCCAATCAGCGCTGCGCCAATTGCCCCGGCGTACTGGGCATCGTCATGGGTATGTACGTCCGTTTTCAGATGCTCGCTCAGCATGGCCCGGAAACGGGCGCAGTGGCTGACGCCGCCGGTAAACAGCAGCGGCCCCTGAGTGGTGAGTCGGGAAATAAAGTGCCCGCTGCGCCGCGCCATCGCGTTAATCACCCCAGCCAGAATGGCCTCCGGGGCCACACCTGCCGAACGCAGGCTGATCACTTCTGATTCGGCGAACACGGTACACATGCTGGTCAGCGGATGCGGGGTGATGCCATCGGTGATCCCGTCCAGCGCCTCCACCGTGGTGCCCAGGGTGCGGGAAATCACTTCCAGAAAGCGCCCCGTCCCGGCGGCGCATTTGTCGTTCATCAGAAAATCGGTGAGATTGCCCTGTTCATCCAACTGGATAACCTTGCTGTCCTGGCCGCCAATATCAATTACCGTGCGCGCCTCCGGTAACAGCAAGCGCGCCCCCAGGCCGTGACAGGAAATCTCCGTCACCTGCTTATCGGCAAAATCCACCAGTTGTCGCCCGTATCCGGTGAGCGTCAGGAAAGGTTTTTCCTCCAGCCCATCTCGCAGCGTCTCCCAGGCGTCGCGAATGCTGTCCGCCGGGCGAAACGAGGTCGGGCAGAGGAAACGCCGGACAATGGCGCTTCCTTCCAGCAATATCCCTTTGGTGGTGGTCGAACCGGAATCAATACCTATCGTGAACGTCACCGTCACTCCTTACAGCATTTCAATAAACGCAGCTACACGAGTGCTGAGCTGCCCTATATCCGCGGTGGAGTAGTCCGTCTCAATCGCCATATAGGGAATGTTGTGCTGCTGGCGCACGTGGCGTTTGATGGCGAGAGATTCTACCGCGTAGGTGTGGCAGGCCTGCAAAATGACGTCTACCACGCCGTCGGCCTGGTACTCTTCGACCATCTGGCCGAGTAAACGCAGGCGCTCGGTATTGGGCGAAATGCACGAGCAACCAATCGCCAGATATTTGTCGGTCAGCGCGTCGTAGACATCTACGTCTTCCGCCACATTGCGTTCGGTGGCTTTCGCCCCGGTGCAGTTCTCGTAGCCGACGACCCAGCCACCGTTCTCTTCGATGGCGCGCACCACTTTTTCGGCTGCACCGCCAATCGGGCAGCCGGTTATCAGGATGCGCGGACGGGATTCCAGCCGCTTGCCCTGTTCCCATTCGGCCTTCACGCGGGCGGTCATCTCATTGAGCTCGGCAATCAATGCGTTTTTATCGAAACGGAAAGTCGCGCCGTACACCACTTTCAGGATGTCGGTACCGCTCAGCGCGGGCGGGTTAAGCTGTCCCAGACGGTAGAAATCCGCCGTTGCCTGGCGTTCGCGGTTTTTCAGTACGATGGCGTCGCGCAGGGCGGCTTCGCTGATTGGCTGGCCGAAGCGTTCCTCGATTTGCTGCTGCAGGCGCAGGATTTCCGATTTCCACAGCGCCCGGGAGGCAGCATCGGTGGCGCTGTTAGGCAGTTGCATGACGTGGACGGCTTTGAAATCCGCCATGTATTCGTACATTTTTTTCTTGCCGTCGCAGGTGGTTTCGCCCACCACTAGGTCGGAGAAATAGAAGTACGGGCATTTGTCGGTTTTACCGAAACCGTAGCTGCTTTTGATCAGCGGGCAGAGGTTGCGCGGCAGATCTTTTTCCGCCTCTTCAATGGTTTCGTCGTTAGTCGAGCACAGTGAGACCACAACGGCCCCGGCGGCCATCGCGATTTCCTGCGGCATAAAGGTACAGTAGGTGCCGACCAGAGGGATCCCCTGTTCTTTCAGTTCCATCACAGTGAGAAAACCTTTCTGGCGGGCGTCGGAGAATTGCTCAAATACTTCCGGAAGTTCTGTAATAAGAGACATGATTTTTCCTTCCCCGTAACACGGGAGACAATGAAAAACGAGGCGGTCTGCTGCCGCCGAAGGAAGGATTATAACCTTGTTGAGTGTATGGGATTGTTGATCTGTCGCGAGGTTAGCGGCATTCAGAGGTCTCGTATTGCTGTACCCGATGCACCAGGCGGTTCAGGCAGAATATGGCAACACCACCTGCGACCAGCGCCAGCAGATGAAACGGAATGCGTCCACCGCCGGAGAACCACAGCCAGCGCGCCCCTTCAATGGAGAGCGCCACGGTGCTCAGCACCACGATGTTGAGCGATGCCGATACCGTGCCTTTCGGTAAGTCATTAGAAAACAGCGTAAAACGGTACAGCGTCGAGAAAATCAGCCCGATACCAAAGCAATAGATACTGGTGCCGGTCACCGACCAGAACCAGAGGTGCGGGTAGAGCAGATTTCCGGCGAGCAGCATCACCAGGCCGATAAGCTGGATGGGCACGGTACGGCGGATATAACGGGGATCGGTAGGATCGTCCACAAAGCGCATCACCACAATATTAGCGGCAATCAGCGCACCAAAGACCGGGATCTGCACCCAGGCAAATTCTGCCGTGCTCATGCCGCCTGCATCGATCAGGATCACCGGCGAGACGGCGACCCAAGTCATAAGGGGAATGTAGTAGAGCGCGAGTGTGGCGGCACCGTTGAGGAACACGCGGTTGCGAAAGACTGCGCAAAAATCCTGTACCACGCTTATGGCCCGCAGTGGCGTCTCCTGCTTTTTGATGGTTTCCGGCATGGCCAGCATCAGCCCAAGCCAGGCAACAAAACCGAGGGCGGCAATCACCGCGAAAATCACCTTCCAGTGGACAAAATGCATTAATGCCGCGCCGCCCAGCGGCCCAATCACCGGGGCCAGCAGCACCACCGAGGTGATAAGCGACATCAGCTTGATGGCTTTTGTCGGCTCAAAAGCTTCCTGGATAGTGACGTAGCCGACCGTGGAGATAAAACAGATGCTGGTACCCTGGATAAAGCGCGCAACCAGGAACTGCTCAAAGGTGGTGGTGAACAGCGTGGCAACGCAGGCCAGGGTAAAAATAAGCGCGCCGGTCAGCAGTACCGGGCGGCGGCCAATTCTGTCGGAAAGGGGGCCAAGCGCCCATTGCAACGCCATGCCGCCCGCCATGTACAGACTGACGGAGAGCGGTGCGAGGCTGACATCGCCATCAAAATCGCGCACTACCTGAATGATGCCCGGTTGGATCATGTCGGTGGTGAGGTAGGCGGCAAAATCGTACAGCACCAGCGCCACCGGGAAGATGAACGGGGCGAAAATCAGATGTCTCCATGACATAGTGGATTCCTTGCTGTGTGATAGGACGCGGTTATTGTGCGAGCCGATAATTTATATGTCGATGTTAATTTGCCGATTTTTTATCCTGTTATCAGGGTGGGGAGCTGTGACAGCAGGTAGAGTACCAGGCCAATCGAGCCGCCGACCAGCGTGCCGTTGATGCGGATAAACTGCAGGTCTTTGCCGATGTTCAGTTCCACCTGGTGCGACATGTCGCGTGCATCCCAGCTTTTCACCGTGTCGCTGATATGGCGGGTGAGAAACGCGGCAAAATCCGGTGCGACGCTGTGGGCCGCCTGTTCCAGATGCTCGTTAAGCGAGGCGCGCAGCGCGCCATCCGCCAGCAGCGTTTCGCCAAACCACAGCCCGGCTTCGGTGATGCGCTGTTTGATGCGTGAGTCGTCCGCCTGCATATCGATTTTCATCCAGCCGCGCAGGTCACTCCACATCTCCCCCAGATAGCGGTTAAACGCCTCGTCTTCTTTCAGATAACGTTTGATATTGTCGGCTCTGGCGGCCATCTCCGGGTCGGTTTTCAGATTGTCGATTAGCTTCAGTACCGCTTTATCGAACGCCCGGCGAATCTGGTGTGCGCTATCATGTGTAACATCGTCCAGCAGCGTATTCACCGCCCGCGTAACCATGGTGGCGCTCTGTTCGCCCAGCCATTCGGTGGGCAAAATCTTCGCTTTGCGCGGGTGTTCCGTTTTCAGCCAGCGCACTATCTGGCTGGCGATGAAATCCCGGCTGCTCTCTTTTTGCAGTAACAGGATCATCTGGCCGATCAGGGCATCCAGCAGTACCTGGTGACGCTGATTTTTGGTCATGCTTTCCAGCATCAGCGCACCGGTTTCGGTGAGATCGACTTTATCGATCGCCCGATGCACCGCCCGCTTGAGCAGGTTTTTGATCCGTGTGTCATCCGCCAGTTCCAGAAATCCGCTCATCACCTGCATCAGGTGCTGACCCACGCGACAGGCGTTGTCCGGCTGGCTGAACCACACGCCAATCATCTGCGCTGGCTGATGACGGTGGATAAGCGCGACCAGCGACTGGGTGTCGAGAAATTTTTCCTGCACGAACTGCCCGAGGTTGTCGCCGATGCGGTCTTTATTGCGCGGAATAATGGCCGTGTGGCGGGAGATAAACGGTATGGGTACGCGGCGAAACAGCGCCACCACGGCGAACCAGTCCGCCAGTGCACCGACCATCGCCGCTTCGGCTATCGCTTTCACGCCGCTGACCCAGAAGTTGGGTGGCAGAAACAGCGTGATGACGAAGATGGCCGCGGCGATCAGCAGCAATGAGAGCGCCAGGCGCTTGGCGCGTTTGAGTTCTGTGATTTTGTTCATGGTTTAAGCATAGAGCAGGGAGCCGGTTTCGCTTGGTTTTCAAGGTGAAGAGCGGTGGAAACGGTTCCCCTCACCCCGGCCCTCTCCCCAAAGGGGCGAGGGGGATAGCTCGGCGAAAACCAAAGATTGCATCTTCACTTACCACGCGTATCGTAGTCGCAGAAAATATGGATAAAGGATTCTCAGACATGACGCTTACGATCATTGCCGTTGTGATTGCCGCCCTGCTGGGTGGCGCTTTTGGCTGGCTTCTCACCCAACAGACGTTTACCCGCAAAATGGCGGCGCTGGAACATGACCATGAGCTGGCGGAAGACGAACTGCTGGAGACCAAAAAATTGCTGCGCGAGCAGGAAGCCAAAACGGACGCAGCGCGTAACGAAAAGCACCAGCGGGATATCGACGTCAGCGCCATGCGCCAGCAAATCAGCGATCTGAAAGGGCGCGCGGATGAGGTTTTACAGCGCTTGTCCCGCACGGAAGCGCAGTTGGAAGAGGAGCGCCGTCTGTCGGGGCAGCTCGACCACGACTATACCGAGCTGAAAACCACCCTTGAGCAGCGCGAGCAGCATTTCCGCGAACAGTTCGCCAGCCTGGAAGAGACCAAAAAATCCCTGTCGCGCGAGTTCGAAAATATCGCCAATAAGATTTTCGAAGAGAAGGGCAGAACTTTTACCGCCACCAGCAAAAACAGTCTCGACGACATGCTTAAGCCGTTTCGCGAGCAAATTGAGGGCTTCCAGAAACGGGTCAATGAAGTCCATGACGCCTCTATTCGCGGCAATGCCGACTTGAATGCCGAGATTAAAAAGGTGCTCGATGTCGGCCTGAAAATGAGTAGCGAGGCGACCAACCTGACCTCAGCGCTGAAAGGCGATTCCCAGCAGCGCGGAGCCTGGGGCGAAGCACAGCTGCGCCGTACGCTGGAGATGAGCGGGCTGGTGGAAAAAGAGCATTTCGAGGTGCAGAGCGCCTTTACCGACGAAAACGGCCGCCGGAAGCAGACGGACTATCTCATTCGTTTGCCGGACAACAAGCACATCATTATCGACAGCAAAGTGTCGCTCAATGCCTATGACCGCGCCTGTTCCGCCGAAACGCCAGAAGAGCAGCAGCACGCGATGGATGAGCACATCATGGCGGTTCGTCGCCACATTGATGACCTGGCCTCGAAGGATTACACCAGCCTGGCGGGTATTCGCAGCCCGAGCTTTGTGCTGATGTTTATGCCCATCGAAGCGGCCTACATTGAAGCGCTGAAAACCAACAAAGGCCTGTTTGAATACGGTTATCGCAAAGGGATTGTGCTGGTGTCTCACACCACGCTGATTCCGATTTTACGTACCGTTTCCAACCTGTGGATGATTGAGCGCAGCAACAGCGAAGCGCGGGAAATCAGCGAGCGCGCCGGGGAGATCTTCAATACGGTGTGCCTGGTAGCGGAACGCTTAAGCAAGCTCGGTGGCACCCTGACCACCGCCAGCAATCAGTACAACGCCACCGTGACTTCGCTGGTGGGCAGCCAGGGGCTGTATGGCCGAGTGGAGCGCTTTGGCAAACTGTCCGAGAAGGTCAACAAAGAGCTGCCGAAGCTTGAGATTGCCCATCGCGATTTCGAGCACGAACGGATGGCGATGATCGTCGAAGCGCTACAGGAACCCGCTACCGGGGAAGCTCCTGCTGCGCTGCCGGAAACGCCGTCGCAGGCCATTAACGACCACTAAGCCTTGCACACGCCGGGCGCTGTCCGGCGTATTATGCTGTGCCATCACCTGAACCTGAGTGAAAAGAAACCATGAGCGCTGTTCCTGCTAATTTGTCCCGCTTTCGCGACGCTATCGTAAATTTTTCCGGCCGCAAAACGCCCGGTGAGTTACCCGCTGAATTTTTGCTGGCGCAGGAGGGGAATCTCGCGCAGTACTACATTCCTTTCGATGCGATAAATACCCGTGCACTGGTGGTGCTGGTGGGC
Source organism: Phytobacter sp. V69 (assembly GCF_965644215.1). Lineage (NCBI taxonomy): Bacteria > Pseudomonadati > Pseudomonadota > Gammaproteobacteria > Enterobacterales > Enterobacteriaceae > Phytobacter > Phytobacter sp. V69. The sequence goes on along the minus strand of NZ_CBFFRL010000107.1, from coordinate 9,804 downwards.
ATCACGCCGGGATATGTGCAGTGGTATAACGCGGTGACGACGGCACAGAAGGTGCTGCGTGACGGCGGCGATGATGCGCTGGCGTTGCAGGAGGCGAAAAAGCACGGAGCCTTTAGCGGACCGCTGCGCAATAACCTGATCAAACTGCTTGATGGTATTGGCCTGGCGCAGATGCTGTCGCTGGATTCCACGGCGCAGCTTTTTACCGACCATACCGGGCTGGTGCATTGCACGTCGCTCTATACCCAGCCGCTGTTTGTGCAGGGTGTCAATTACAACGGCAAACCGCATTTTTCCCGTTCCTCGCTGTTAAGAGCGGCCATTGATGAGGGGTTCGCGCAGGAGGCGGCGGCGCTGAAAAAGGCGGTGTTTATTCCGCTGGGGCCGGTGGCGACGGAAGGGGTGAACCTGTTGGCAAGCCGGGGTGTGCTGGACTAAGAACGCGTACTGTCTGGCTTGCCGCACCCATCCGGGGCCAATATGGAGCGGATTAACTATTTTCTGGGTCTGAAAGCGCGCGATACGCTGTCGAGCCGCACTAATGCGGATCTGCTGGATCAGGCAAAAGCCAGTTTACTGGCGAAGGTCGGTAAACTGGCATTCGTGTAGTGTGGCGTCAGGCTTTCAGCCCGGCAAAGGCGTCGCGGATTTCCTGTTCCGGCAGCTGAATGCCGATAAATACCAGCGTGCTGTGCGGCGGCTCGTCGCCCCATGGGCGGTCCCAGTCGGCACTGTACAGGCGCTGCACGCCCTGGAACAGCAGGCGGTTGGGCTCGCCATCAATCCACAGCATCCCCTTGTAGCGCAGTAGCTTGTCGGCAAACGACAGCAGCAGGTTTTCCATCACCCGGGAGACATCACTGATATCCACCGGGTAGTCCAGTTCGAGCACGATAGAGGACACGTCGTTTTGCTTGTCCGCCATAAAGTGGAAGCGCGGCTTCGAGGTGATGTTCTCTTCCAGCATAAAGCCGTTGGTATTAAACAGTTGACCAGGGTTGATATCGCCGTGGGTCACGGTATAAATCGGTGCGCGGGCGTTGATGCGGCCCAGACGTTCGCGCAGTTTTTCGCTTTCACCGGCCACATCGGTTTTGGTCAGCAGAATGCGGTCGGCGTAGCCCACCTGTGACTGGGCGATGGTGAACTGGCTCATCTGTTCGTCAGCATGGACGGCATCCACCAGCGCGATCACCCCATCCAGCAGGTAGCGCTGGCAGAGGATCTCGTGGGAAAAGAAGGTTTGAATAATTGGGCCAGGATCGGCCATGCCGGTGCATTCGATCACCAGGCGGTCAAAATCAATGTCACCGCGATCGAGGCTATCGAGCAGGTCTAATAGCGCATCTTCAAGTTCATTCGATCGGGTACAGCAGATACAGCCGTTGGTCAGGGTTTTGATCTGCGTGGCGCGGTCGCCAATGAGCTGATCGTCAACCGAGACTTCACCGAACTCGTTTTCGATAACGGCGATTTTAAAGCCGTGCTGCTCGTTGAGGATATGGCGCAGCAGGGTGGTTTTGCCCGCGCCGAGAAAACCGGTCAATAGGGTGACTGCAATCGGTGTCATCTTGCCTCCATTAGCAACAGCGCACGCCGCCTTCGCCACTTCCGCCGTAGCGCGCTTCCTGGCGTTCGCGGAAAAACTCAGTGTACGTCATGTAGGGTTTATCCGGATGATTGGTCTTCATATGTTCGACGTAGTTGTCGTAATCCGGGATGCCAATCAGCATTTTTGCCGCCTGGCCGAGGTATTTTTTGGCGTCGCCTAAGTTACCAAACATAGTGTTATCCAGATATACATAAAGCCCGGGGATGCAGGCTATTTTACTTGTCATTTTGAACCTGGGCAGTGCTCGCAATCCTCACGTACTGCATGTACGCTCCGGTTGCTCCGTGCTGTCCATGTCCAAACTGCCTGCGCCAATTATGCCTGCGTAACTTATGTAAAAGCCCCGCCGAAGCGGGGCTGAATACAACCAGATTAGTGGTGTGAAGAGGTCTTCACGCCGCCTTCCGGTACCGGAACGTACGGGGTTTCTTTGTCGGTGCGCACGGTGTTGTTACGCACGTTCATCCAGGTTTTGATGCCGTAGAAGATGATGCTGTACACGACCACCAGGAACAGAATGCTCAGACCCGCGTTGGTGTAGTTGTTCACCACGATATGGTTCATGTTGGCAATCTGCTGGGCAGTCAGGTCAGCGCCGCCTGCGGCAATTTTCGCTTTGTACTGGTTGGCCATAAAGAAGAAGCCTTCCAGCTGCGGGTTGGTGCTGAACAGTTTCAGACCCAGCGCCCAGGTGGTGCACAGCAGCAGCCACAGCGCCGGTACCACGGTCACCCAGATGTATTTGGTGCGCTGCATTTTGACCAGCACGACGGTACCCAGCACCAGCGCCACAGCGGCCAGCATCTGGTTAGAGATACCAAACAGCGGCCACAGGCTCTTAACGCCGCCCAGCGGATCAACCACGCCCTGATACAGCAGGTAGCCCCAGAGACCCACGCAACCTGCGGTACCGATGATACCGGCAACCAGAGAGTCGGTTTTCTTGAGGAACGGCACGAAGTTACCCAGCAGATCCTGCAGCATAAAGCGGCCTGCACGGGTACCCGCATCCAGTGCGGTCAGGATGAACAGCGCTTCAAACAGGATACCGAAGTGGTACCAGAAGCCCATGTCCGCCATCGGCATGATTTTGTGGAACACGTGAGCGATACCCACAGCCAGCGTCGGTGCGCCACCTGCACGGTTCAGGACAGACGGTTCGCCGATGTCTTTCGCGGTCTGCATGATCTGCTCAGGAGAGATCACGAAGCCCCAGGAACTGACGGTCGCTGCCGCATGGGTGCTGACGTCTTTCAACTGCGCCATGATCATTGCCGCGTTGTCGCCACCCATTTCATGCAGGTTTGGCATGGTGATGCCAAGGCCAGCAGGCGGGGTGTTCATCGCGAAGTAGAGACCCGGTTCGATGATGGAGGCAGCAACCAGCGCCATGATGGCGACGAAAGATTCCATCAGCATGGCACCGTAACCGATAAAGCGTGCGTCGGTTTCGTTGGCCAGCAGTTTCGGTGTGGTACCGGAAGCGATCAGCGCATGGAAGCCAGAAACGGCGCCACAGGCGATGGTGATAAACAGGAACGGGAACAGCGCGCCTTTCCACAGCGGACCGGTGCCGTCAATGTACGGCGTAATTGCCGGCATTTTCAGTTCCGGGTTCAGGATAACGATACCCAGCGCCAGACCGACGATAACGCCGATTTTCAGGAAGGTGGCCAGGTAGTCACGCGGAGCCAGAATCAGCCACACCGGCAGCAGCGCAGAGATAAACGCATAGCCAACCAGCGCGAAGGTAATGGTGGTGTCTTTGAAGGTCAGCGCCGGGCCCCAGTACGGGTCGTGGGCGATGATGCCGCCGAAGTAAATGGAGGCAACCAGCAGCACGATACCAATCACCGACACTTCACCCACGCGGCCAGGGCGCAGGAAGCGCATGTAGATACCCATAAACAGGGCAATCGGCACGGTGGAGCAAACGGTGAACACGCCCCACGGGCTTTCTGCCAGCGCTTTCACCACGATCAGCGCCAGCACGGCGAGGATGATGATCATGATTAAGAAGCAGCCGAACAGAGCGATGGTCCCCGGTACGCGGCCCATCTCTTCTTTGATCATCTCACCCAGAGACGCGCCGTTACGGCGTGAAGAGATAAACAGCACCATAAAGTCCTGCACCGCACCGGCCAGCACCACGCCTGCCAGCAGCCACAGGGTACCCGGCAGGTAGCCCATTTGCGCGGCCAGTACCGGGCCGACCAGCGGACCCGCACCCGCGATAGCGGCAAAGTGGTGACCAAACAGCACGTAGCGGTTGGTTGGCACGTAGTTCAGGCCGTCATTGTTAATGACCGCCGGGGTTGAACGTGTCGGATCGAGCTTCATCACTTTTTGCGCGATGTACAAGCTGTAGTAGCGATACGCCACGAGGTAAACGGAAACGGAAGCGACCACGATCCACAGCGCACTGACGTGCTCACCGCGTCGTAAAGCAACGACGGATAAGCAGAAGGCGCCGAGAATGCCGAGGATCACCCAGGGTATGTGTTTGAATAGTTTTTTAGTATCCATGTCAGACCTGATTATCAAGAAAAATGAAATCGGAGTTGATGTGTTAAAAGACGGCCTTGCTGGTGCTGATCATGTCAAATTACAAGGGGAAAAAGGGCGCGATCTCACTGAGTGGTATGAATATGGGGGGTAAGCGGTCTGCTAAACGGGTAAGCGGTTTTATACGGCGCTAAGCGGCGGAAAATATGTGATGGGGATCACGGGCGTCGGTGGGCTCACAGACGTTGATGAGAGGGCCAGCGGGTAAACGACCGGATCATGCGATAACAGAAAGGGAAATTTCACTGGCAAGAAAAATGGGCTTCTCCCGGCTTTTTTTCACGATTGAAAAATAGATGTAACGAAGTTGATAAATGATTGAGAGTGCGACTAATCACTTTTAATTCATTGAGTTAAAAGAGAGAGCCCGGTCGAGCGGTGAGTGGCATCGGGAGGAGGATTGTTCTTAATACCTGGGCTTATTTTCCGGTTTTTCTGCAATTTAAGTTAAATTTTTAGCGAAACGTATGATTTTGTTCTCGTTTATTTCCTTTATATCGGCGTTTTAGGCTAAATACATTTGATGCTCACCATTTGCACGACGTTCGTCTTTAGAAAAATGATCAATACGATCCACCATAAAGTTTTCGCTATCCAGGCCGAAACTCTGTTGTCTGGATAAGGGATGGAAAAACATGTTAAACCGTATGAAACTTGTCACCAGTTTACTTTTTGTACTGGGACTCTTTGGCCTATTGCAGCTCACTTCTGGCGGCTTGTTCTTTAACGCGCTTAAGCACGATAAAGAGAACTTCACTGTTTTACAGACGATTCGCCAGCAGCAATCCACGCTTAACGCCAGTTGGGTGGCGCTTTTGCAGACGCGTAACACGCTGAACCGCGCCGGGATCCGTTACATGATGGATCAGAATCAAATTGGCAGCGGTGCGACGGTAAACGATCTGATGCAGATTGCCAGCACCTCGTTAAAGCAGGCGGAAACGCACTGGAAAGAATATCAATCTTTACCGCGCGATCCGCGTCAAAGCGCAGACGCTTCTGCTGAAATAAATCGTACTTACGATATCTACCACAATGCGCTGGCTGAGCTGATTCAGCTTTTGGGCGCGGGTAAAATCAACGAATTCTTCGATCAGCCGACTCAGGGATATCAGGACGGTTTTGAAAAGCCGTATCTTGCGTATCTGCAGCAGAACGATCGTTTGTATGAGCAGGCGGTAAGCGAAAGCAACAGCTCTTATGACAGCGCCCTGTGGATCATCGTGAGCGTGCTGCTTGTAGTGCTGGTGGTGATTATTGCCGTATGGCTGGGCATCAAGCGTGGCGTTATCGGCCCGATGAACCACCTGATTGAAAACATCCGTCATATTGCCGGTGGCGATCTGGAACAGAACATCAATGTGCACGGTTCCAACGAAATGGGCCAGTTGGCCTCCAGCCTGCGTCATATGCAGGGTGAGTTGGTACGTACCGTGGGTGACGTGCGCAGCGGGGCAGACGCCATTTACAGCGGCGCGAGCGAAATCTCTGCGGGTAACAATGACCTCTCTTCCCGTACGGAACAGCAGGCGGCTTCTCTGGAAGAAACCGCAGCCAGCATGGAAGAGCTGACCGCAACGGTGAAACAGAACGCCGAAAACGCCCGTCAGGCCAGCCATCTGGCAAAAAGCGCGTCGGATACCGCGCAGAAAGGCGGTAAAGTGGTGGATAACGTTGTGCAGACAATGCGTGACATCACCGCCAGTTCGCAGAAAATCGCCGATATTATCAGCGTGATCGACGGCATTGCCTTCCAGACCAACATTCTGGCGCTGAACGCGGCGGTAGAAGCAGCACGTGCCGGTGAACAGGGGCGTGGTTTTGCGGTGGTGGCAGGGGAAGTGCGTAACCTGGCCCAGCGCAGTGCGCAGGCGGCGCGTGAAATCAAGAGCCTGATCGAAGACTCCGTTGGCCGCGTTGAACTGGGGTCTACCCTGGTAGAAAGCGCCGGTGAAACGATGGATGAGATCGTTAGCGCTGTTACACGCGTAACCGACATCATGGGTGAGATCGCCTCTGCCTCTGATGAACAGAGCCGTGGTATTGACCAGGTGGGTCTGGCGGTGGCCGAGATGGATCGCGTCACTCGCGAAGCGCCGGTTATGGCATCTACGCTGAAAACCGCTTCCGCAAGCCCCATGCCGCGCAAAGTGGCAGTCGGTGACGATAACTGGGAAACCTTCTGATAATGATCGCGCCCTGCTAACGCGGGGCGCGTTTTCTCTTTTTTCATCGTGCTATCCTTAATTTTTACCCGGAGGAGCACCATGAACCTGACCGCCATTTCTGCCCTTCACTACAGTAGCGAACAGTTCACCGCCCACCTTGGCGCGTGTTTTGAAGGCTACAGCGTTCCCTTTTCTCTCCCGCCTGAGGTCTTTGCGCAGCGTTTTGGCGCGGAAGATATCAGCCTGACGGATTCTTGCATCTGGTGGAATGACGGCATGCTGATGGCGGCGGCGGTCACTACCCGGCGCGGCGAATCGGCAAGGCTGGGGGCATTTTCCCTGATTCCTGCCTATCGCGGGAAAGGGTACGGTAAAAAGCTGCTGGCACCGCTGTTGCAGGATTTGCGGGCAAAGGGCGTGCGGCAAATGTGGCTGGAGGTCATTCAGGATAATCAGGCGGGCGTTGGGCTTTATCGCTCACTCGGCTTTGAGATTCGCCAGGGGTTAAACGGTTTTCAGGGGGATGCGCGTTCCTGTGAGGGCGATAACTTGCTGCGGGAGATTAACCCGCTCGAGGTGGTCTGGCGTTCGGTGGGGGAGGTGAAAGGTTCGCTGCCGTGGCTGGTCGACCCGCTCTCTGTGGTATCGCTGCCGTGCCGGGCGTTCGAATATCGTAAACATGCGTACGCTATCGTCGCAACGCTGACGGACAAGCCGCAGCTGCGCTTTCTTTATGTGGAGCCGGAATACCGCCGTAAGGGTTTGCCCGCGAGATGCTGATGACCCTCAACCACCACTTCCCGGGGCTGGCGACCAGCGTCGCGGTACCGGAATCCTTTACCCCGCTGTTCCATTCTGCGGAGTTTGCCACCATGGCGATTAGCCAGTTTGAAATGCGGGCGATGCTGTGAGACATCGCCCTTTGGGTTAGCTTTGTTTTGGATCGCTGATAGGCTGACGTACCAGCAGGACATAAGCCACGGCACCCAGAATCGTCACGCAGCCGCAGATAATCAGCGCCAGGCGGAATGACTGAGTGGTATCGACGATAAACCCGGTCACGATCGGAGCAAACGACGCGCAGATGAAGCTCGCGAAGTTCTGGATACTGCCCACGGATGCCGTCATCCTTGATGCCACGGCGACGTGAATCAGCCCCCAGCATGACGTTCCCGCAAAGTGGATGCAGAACAGCGCCATACCAATCAGCAATACGGCGGCTATCGACGTTGTGGCCTCAGGCACGACGAAGGTAAAGGCGGCAGAGCAGAGCATCCCGGTGATGATGCTGATTTTGCGGCTTTTAATCGGTGCCATGCCGCGTTTTACCAGCCAGTCGGTAACATAGCCGTTGGTCAGCATCCCGGCCGCCCCGAACAGGAAGGGGATCGCCGCCATCATACCGGTGCTTTTCAAATCGAGATTGTAAGAGGTTTGCAGGTAGCCCGGCAGCCAGGCGAGATAGAGCCACGCGGTATAGTTGATGCCGCTAAAGCCCAGCATCATGCCCCACATAGTGCGATTGCGAAACAGGCTGCGCCATTCTGCGAAGCTCAGCGGATCGCGGCGTACGTTGACACTGCCAGCGTTGAGATAGGCCTGTTCAACCCCGGTCAGCTGTAGATCTTCGCGGTTGCGATAGAGCATGTACCAGCCAACGGCGAGGAAAATTCCCATTACGCCGATCACGACAAACATGCCGCGCCAGCCGATCATTAACATCATTGCGGCAAGAATGGGTGGGCTGATGGCGACACCAATGGTCGATGCGGCGTTAAAGAAACCCATCGGGCGACCACGTTCTTTAATGTTGAACCAGTCGTTGATGACCTTCACACCGCACGGATTCATGGGCGCTTCGCCCAGCCCCATGCCGATACGTACCAGCACAAACTGTGTGAAGCTGTGCACCATCCCGGAGAGCGCCTGGAATAGTGACCAGAAGAACATGCCTAAGCCGAGCATGATGCGCGGGCCTTTGCGGTCTAGCAGCGGGCCGCAGGGGAGTTGCCCGATGCCATACGCCAGTGAAAAGACGGAAAGCAGCGCGCCAATTTCGGTCGCGCTTAAGCCTAATTCCTGGCGAATGGTTAAATTCGCGACCGATAACGAACTTCTGTCGAGGTAATTGATGACCGCCGCAAAAAATAATAAAAGCATCGCGGTGGTTTGTATGCGCTTAATTCTGGTGCTGCGTTTTAATAAACCATCTGGTGGGACAGGAATATCCGCTTCGGATGTTTTATCAAACGTTGTCCGTGGGTCGAGGGTAATATCGTTTTTTTCCACGCTTGACTCCAAAAATGTTGCTTATCTCACTTCGTTATTTTGAGTGAAGGAGAAAATATCAATCCCGATGTCTGATTAATAAATCTGACACCACTCACTTACATTCATTTAATTCAGTCGACTTAATCAGAGGATAGGAGCGGCGCTATTTTTATTTCTTCGCCTTTTATCTGAAGCGTGCTCCCGATTGAAATTTGCTGTTTTTAATTGGTACTTAATAACTGGCGGCCAGCGATTGCTTGATAGAGCGGATCATGGACTCTTTGGCGGTATGCAGATGATTACGCAGTGCGCGGGTGGCATCCAGATCGCTGCGGCACAGCAGGGCGCTGAGAATGGTCATATGCTCATCAATGGCGATGATATTGCGCTGTTTCAGGTCGCTTTCATCCCACTGATAATGGAAATGGAAGATGACGGAGATGATTTCAATTGATTGATTAAAGAAGATATTATCAGCAGCGGAAAGCAGTAAGGCGTGAAAATCCCGATCCAGTTGCGAAAACATGCGAAAGCTATCGCCGATGCTGTCGCGCAGCTTGCAGTGGCGTTCGAGTAGGGTTTTGGCGCTCAGCCAGCGTGGATCATCTGCGGGTAAATTGAGGAAATGGTGCAGGGCGTGGCTCTCCAGCATTTCCCGCAGTTCAAAAAGCTGTTCGGCGTAGCGCTGGTCAAACTGCTTCATGCTCCACTGGCCGCGTTTTTCGTTCTCAATCAGATTGTAACGGCCAAATTTGAGTAAATATTCCCGCACAATTACCGGGCTGACGCCTGCGGCGCGTGCCAGCTGCAGCTCCGAAAAAGACTCGCCAGCGCGCAGCTGACGCTGGTTAATCATGGTGAAGAAGGCCTGCTCAAAGATACGGTTCTGCTCGGCCAGTGGTGCGCTGATACAGTTAAAGCCATCGTCCTGGGTGGGTTTGCGGATAATGCACCAGGTGCCAGCTGACTTGACCAGTACACCGCACTCGCACAGGTGTGATAGCAGGTGCCGTACGGTTGTGCGGCTGATGTTATACATTTCTGCCAGCGCGTTTTGCGTAGGCAGCGGGGAAGGAATATGGCCGCGCGCCATATCGTCAATCACCTGGTTAATGGCGGATTCAACTCCGAAGTGCAACGCTAAGCCGCCAATCTTAGCTCTGCAAACACCACAGACGGTTGCCTGAA
>NZ_CBFFRL010000106.1:0-16746 GCF_965644215.1 Phytobacter sp. V69 | reverse complement strand
GCGGGCATCGTGAAAAGTCTATGTCAAAGAAAGGGTTATGTTCTCATAATTGACGATTAAATCGCACCTTCCTTAACGCTCAAAGGTGCGCTGAGACCGGTTACAGTCGTTGTAAACCATCAGCTTTTGCACCGGAATTCCGTTTTCTGGTTATCAAATTACGTTTCTTGTTTTCTGTGATCGCGGTTGTGCTATGAGAGGGTTTTTAGGTAAACATATGAATAGATTAAGATTTAACTGAAACGCATGGAAATACGGACAGCAGAGCAATAAAAAAGTGTGATGGGGGATGTGGTTAATGGTTGAAAGTGGCTATAATGCGCCCCGCCTCCATGTAGCAATCGAGGCGCGGAAGATCGTCGTCTCCGGTGAGGCGGCTGGACTTCAAATCCAGATGGGGTCGCCAGCGATCCCGGGCAGGTTCGACTCCTGTGATCTTCCGCCATTACAGTTCTATCCAACTCTCCCATATTCAACTTAGCCCCCTATTTTACTTGGCTCATATCTAATTACCTTCTCCGGGAGTCAACTGGATTCTACCCTTATCAATAAACATTTGGGGGTGCTAAATGGGGTATAAAATCGTATGCTCTTTTCGGCACCCCCAAATCTGTTTTGCCACTCTTTCAACCTAGTACTGCCGTGCCTTCTCGCATGCCACTACTAGTATTTTCAATGGAGATGGATATGCCCCTCACGGACATAAAAGTAAAGACATCCAAGCCGAGGGATAAAGCCTACAAGCTGGCTGACGGCGGTGGCATGTATCTGCTTATCAATACCAATGGTTCAAAATACTGGCGCTTAAAGTACCGCTATGCTGGTAAAGAAAAGATGCTCTCAATGGGTGTCTATCCGGATATCTCACTGGCTGATGCACGTCAGAAAAGAGATGCGGCCCGCAAGATACTGGCTGCTGGTAGTGACCCAGGCGAAGTTAAAAAAGCTGAGAAGCTGGCGCAGAAACTCTCGTTTAACAACACTTTTGATGCCATTGCCCGTGAATGGCACAAGCAGAAAGCCGATCGCTGGTCACCACGCTATCGTGATGAAATTATCGATACATTCGAGAAAGATATCTTCCCCTACATCGGTCAGCGCCCCATTGCTGAAATCAAACCGATGGAGCTTTTGGAAGCGCTTCGCCGTATGGAAAAACGTGGAGCACTGGAGAAAATGCGTAAAGTTCGCCAACGCTGTGGCGAAGTCTTCCGCTATGCCATCGTTACCGGGCGTGCAGAGTACAATCCGGCACCGGATCTTGCTACTGCACTAGCTACCCCCAAGAAAACTCACTTTCCGTTTCTTACGGCGGAAGAACTCCCCCACTTTCTGAAAGATTTGGCGGGTTATACCGGCAGCATAATCACTAAAACGGCGACAAAGATCATCATGCTAACTGGAGTGCGTACTCAGGAACTGCGCTTTGCGCGTTGGGAAGATATCGATGTTGAAAAGCGCCTTTGGGAAATCCCTGCTGAAGTGATGAAGATGAAGAGACCCCATATCGTCCCGTTGTCGGAGCAGGTTGTGGCGCTGTTTCAGTCACTGAAGCCGATTACCGGCATGTATCCGTTAGTATTTATTGGCAGGAATGACCGGACAAAACCAATCTCGAAGGAGAGTGTAAATCAGGTGATTGAGCTGCTGGGTTACAAGGGGAGGCTGACGGGGCACGGTTTTCGCCACACCATGAGTACGATCCTGCATGAGGAAGGTTTCAACTCAGCATGGATTGAGACTCAACTGGCCCATGTGGATAAGAATGCCATTCGTGGCACCTATAACCATGCACAGTATCTGGAAGGTAGACGGGAGATGATGCAGTGGTATGGGGATTACATTGATGGATTGACGGCCAATGGATCAGCTACAACCGGTAAATTTTCTTTTAAAACAGAGCATTATAAAACTTAAATAATGTATTCGTTTCGATATTTAAACAGTCCTTAAAGGATTATTCGCATAACTTATAACCAAATTTATCGTCAATGATTCGATGCTAGACCTCTGAGGTGTTATCTATAGAATCTGTACTGCACTTATTTTGGTTGTTGACGGCTGTTTTTTTTTGCCCCATCATAAACAAATCGACCGCGCTTTTATTGCAGTACTAGCTCTATAGATAATGGTGTGGTTGTGCGACAGGTTCCAGCCTGTCGCGATGATATAAATCCCAACGTCGAAATCAGGAGATAACATCTATGCCAGTATATCAAATCAACTACGATCTGCGTAAGCAGAAAGACTATTCCTCACTTATTGAACGCATCAAGTCCTACGGAACTTGGTGCCACCCACTCGAATCTGTCTGGATTATCGTTACCAATCAGTCAGCTGCGCAGGTACGTGATCATCTCAAAGCAGTTATGGATAGTGATGATGGCCTGTTAGTCACTCGTTTGCAGTGGGAATGGGCTGGATCTGGGTTATCCAAAGAAATCTATGATTGGCTCAAAAGCCAATCAGTTACAACCGCTTTCTAAAAAGTGTGCCAGGGACGGCGCTATAACGAGAGGACTATATGCCTACACTCCTAAAGAAATTAGGTGAGATTGCAGATATACGTTCAGGCTACACCTTAAGGGAAGCAATAACGCCTGTGCCTGGAGGGGATATCCGCATCTTGCAGATTAAAGACATTGAGCAGGATTGGCAGTGGGACCCTGATGTTTTACCTGCGATTGGCTGGGAACAACATGCTCTACCGCCGTTGTTGGAAAAGGGGCAGATTGTGGTTGCCGCTCGAGGGAATCGCAACACCGCTGCCGTTTACCGTGGAGATATCCCTGTCATTGCAACCAACCAATTTCTGGTTGTAACGCTTAAGAAGAAAGAGGGTGAATTTGTTCCAGAGTATTTGGGGTGGGTTCTCAACCAACCAATGATTCAACTGGAGTTTCAGCGTAGTGGTTCAAACATCCAGTTGATTACTAAAGCAGCATTAATGCAAGTCCTGGTACCTGTACCCGCGATAGAAACGCAGCATCAGATAAGCCAGCTTCAACGCATATGGCATCACGAAGACGATCTCATAAACAAACTACAAGACAACCGTCGCCAGCTTGAAGTTGGTATTTTGCAAAAATTATTTAGGGATTAAGATGTTATGAGCAACATGATCGAACAAGAACGTATCAACCGCGTGCTGTGGGGAGTATGTGACACCTTCCGTGGCACCATCAGCCCTGATACTTATAAAGACTTCATTCTTACCATGCTGTTTTTGAAGTACATCTCAGATGTCTGGCAGGATCACTATGATGATTACCAAGCTCAGTATGGCGATGAGCCAGAACTGATTGAAGAGATGATGAAGAGTGAACGCTTTGTTCTGCCCAAAGATGCCAGTTTTTATGCTCTATTTAAGCAGCGCAGTGAGGCCGGTAACGGTGAACGTATCGATGTAGCTCTGCACGCGATTGAAGAAGCTAACGGCACTAAGCTGAAAGATGGCAGTAAAAGCGTATTCCAGGAAATATCTTTTAATACCAATAAGCTTGGCGACGAAAAACAAAAGAATCTGATCTTAAAGCAGCTGCTTGAAGATTTTACTCATCCAGAGCTGAACTTGAAACCAAGCCGTGTTGGTGGCCTGGATGTGATTGGTAATGCTTACGAATATTTGATTGGCAAGTTTGCTGCGAACAGCGGCCAGAAAGCGGGTGAGTACTACACGCCGCCTGAAGTGTCCGATCTGCTGGCAGCATTACTTGACCCCCAGCCCGGCGAGTCTATCTGTGACCCGACCTGTGGTTCTGCTTCGCTATTGATGAAGTGTGGTAAGTGGGTAGCTGAGCACCACAATAGTAAAAATTATGAGCTTTACGGTCAGGAAGCGATTGGCTCAACCTGGTCGCTGGCTAAAATGAACATGTTTCTACACGGCGAGGATAACCATAAAATCGAGTGGGGTGACACCATTCGCAACCCTAAGTTGCTGGATAAAAATGCCAACTTAATGCTTTTTGATGTGGTCACCGCCAACCCACCTTTCTCATTAGAGAAGTGGGGTCTAGATGATATCTCTGACGATCATTTCGGTCGGTTCCGCCGTGGTCTGCCGCCTAAAACTAAGGGTGACTATGCATTTATCCTACATATGATCGAAACCATGAAGCCAAAGAGCGGGCGTATGGGTGTGGTAGTTCCCCATGGCGTGTTGTTCCGTGGTTCCAGCGAAGGAAAAATTCGGCAGAAGTTGATAGACGAGAATCTTCTCGATGCGGTGATTGGCTTGCCAGAAAAGTTATTCTTCGGTACAGGTATACCTGCTGCAATCCTGATCTTTAAAAAGAGTAAAGTGGACGATAACGTGTTGTTTATCGATGCCAGTCGTGATTTTAAGTCGGGGAAAAATCAAAACCAGCTAAGTCCGGAAAATATAGACCAAATCGTTAAAACCTACCGTGAAGGTGATAACGTCGAAAAATATGCTTATCTTGCCAGTCTGCAGGAGATCCGCGATAACGACTACAACCTGAATATCCCTCGCTACGTCGATACTTTTGAAGAAGAAGAGGAAATAGATCTTATTGCTGTGCGTGCAGAACGTGAACAATTAAAAACACAACTATTTCAGCTTGAAGTGGAAATGGAAAAGTATTTGAAGGAGTTGGGATATGGTGCCTAAGGGTTGGGTTCTAGGATGTGTTGGGGACTTACTCATTGGTTTGGAATCTGGTGTAAGCGTTAACGGCGAAGATCGTCATGCTCAACCTGGTGAAAAGTCAGTGCTCAAGGTGAGCGCTGTGTCTTATGGTTGCTTTGACTCAAAAGCATCTAAAGTTATTGATAAAAATGAAATATCCCGAGCTAAAACGAAACCTCGTGCGGGTCAAATTATAGTTAGCAGAAGTAACACGGAATCATTTGTTGGTGCTAGTGCATATGTCGATAAAGATTACCAAGATATTTTCTTACCAGACAAACTATGGCAAACCGTTCCAAAACCTGACACTAACATGAAATGGTTAAGCTATGTTTTAGCATCTGAGCATGTTAGATATACTCTTTCAAAATTGGCCACTGGAACTAGTGGCTCAATGAAAAACATCACAAAAGGGGAACTTTTAACCCTAAAGATACTAATACCACCACTGCCAGAACAAAAAAAAATCGCCCAAACTCTTTCGATTTGGGAGACTGCTATCGCTACTACGCAACAACTGCTTGTAAATAGTAAGCAGCAGAAAAAAGCACTGATGCAGCAATTGCTCACAGGAGAAAAGCGCCTGGCGGGATTCAATCAGGTATGGAATAAGGTTAAAGTTAGTAAAATGGGAAGCATCTCTTCCGGAGGTACGCCAGATACAACCAAGAGAGAATATTGGGACGGAGGTATTAGCTGGTTAACGCCTACTGATGTTACTTCTCTGAAAAGTCGGTATGTGTTTAGTACAAATAAGACAATATCAGAAAAAGGTTTGAAAAATAGTTCAGCAAAGATGCTTCCAAGGGGAACGTTACTTATTTGTACAAGAGCAACCATTGGTGCCATGGCTATTTCTACAACAGAAATAGCTACCAATCAGGGATTTAAGAATTTAGTACCGAATGCTGAGTTTTCTGTTGAATTTCTTTATTACCTTTTCACTTTCAATGTTAAAGAGTTAGTAAGGAAGTCATCTGGCTCGACATTTTTAGAGTTGTCAAAATCCGATTTTGAAAAATTGACATTTTTATGTCCTTGCCTAGATGAACAACATAAAATTGCTTCTGTCCTGATTGCGGCTGACGACGCAATCGCAGTGCAACAACAAAAAATCCACTCCCTAAAACAAGAAAAAAAAGCCCTGATGCAGCAACTTCTTACCGGTAAACGCCGAGTTAAGACGGAGGCCGCATGACTGATAAACACTTACCTCAACCGCCAGCAGGTGAATTCCTGCTGTTCCAAAGCGAGGATGGCCGTGCACGCGTTGAGTGTCGCTTTCAGTCAGACACGCTTTGGCTCACTCAGGCATCCATGGCTGAGCTATACGATAAAGATGTTCGTACCATCAACGAACACCTGATCAACATCTTCTCTGAAGGTGAACTTGGTCAAAATTCAACTATCCGGAAATTCCGGATAGTTCGCCAAGAAGGAAAACGTCAGGTTTCCAGAGAGATAGAGCACTACAGCCTCGAGGCCATACTGGCCGTTGGCTATCGCGTCCGCTCAGTACGCGGGACTCAGTTCCGCCAGTGGGCCACGCAAACCCTGCAGGAATACCTCATTAAAGGGTTTGTGATGGATGACGAGCGATTGAAGAATCCGCCCGTTGGCTCTTCTGTAGTGCCCGATTACTTTGACGAGATGCTGGAACGCATCCGCGATATTCGTGCCAGCGAGCGGCGCGTCTATCTGCGTGTGCGGGAGATTTTCGCGCTGGCTGCTGATTATCAGCCGTCTCTGAAAGAAACCACCCTCTTCTTTCAAACCATCCAGAACAAGCTGCATTTTGCCTGTACCGGGCATACAGCCGCTGAGCTAATCCACCAGCGGGCAGATGCCAGCAAGCCCCATATGGGGCTCACCAGCTATAAAGGTAATGATGTGCGAAAAGGTGATGTCACCGTCGCTAAAAACTACCTGCTCCAGAAAGAGGTCAATGAGCTGAACCGAGTGGTGAATATGTGGCTGGACTATGCCGAAGATCAGGCACTGCGCCGCCAGCAGGTCTTCTTGCAGGACTGGCAGGAGAAGCTGGATCAGTTCCTGCAGTTCAACGATCGCAATGTGCTTCAGGGTGCGGGCACTGTCAGTAAGAAAATGGCAGATGAAAAAGCTCAGGGTGAATATGCACGATTTGCAGAGCAGCGGCGTTTGTTAAAAGAGACCGAGGGTGAAAAGGATATTACCGAGCTACTGCACTGGAAAGCCGATAAAGATAAGGGAACATCATGAGCATGCAAATCGCGCCAAAATTCCAGGAAGAGTACAGCGCCAAGCTTCCGGCGCTGGCTCTCCTGAGCAATTTAGGCTGGACCCATATTTCACCTCAGCAAGCCTTGTCTGCGCGTGCGGGCAAGGTAGATCAGGTGGTCTTGAACCAGATTTTGCGTGAACAGTTAGCCAAGAGGACGTTTATCTTTGCCGGTAAAGAGCATGCCATTTCTGACAAAGCGATTGATAGCCTGATTGCCGAAGTTAACAGTCCGGCATTAAACCAGGGATTGATTACTGCCAATGAGCACTTGTACAACCATCTGTTGTACGGTATCTCCGTGACGGAATTTATCGATGGCAAACGGGCGAATCCGACTATCTCGCTGATCGACTGGAACAACCCGCACAATAACAGCTTTGTTTTCACCGAAGAGTTTAGTGTGACACGCGTTAACGGCATAGAGGCGCGCAGGCCCGATATTGTCTGCTTTGTGAATGGTATTCCGTTGGTAGTCATCGAGGCTAAGCGCCCGGATGGCAATGCTAAAAAAGGGCCGACTATTGACGAGGGGATCTCACAAAGCCTGCGAAACCAGCGTCATGATGAAATTCCGCGACTGTTTGCCTACAGCCAGATCTTACTGTCGATAAACGGTCATGATGGGCGTTACGGGACTTGCGGAACACCAGCCAAGTTTTGGGCGACATGGCGGGAAGAAGATATCTCCGATCTGGAAATGCTTGCCATTAAAAACCGCAAGCTTACCGCGCAGCAGATAGACACAATCTTCAGTCACCGTCCGGTTGCATGCCTGGAATGGTATCAGAACCTGATTGCAGGGGGCGAGCTGGCTTTAACGAGCCAGGACCAGCTACTTATTAGCCTGCTTTTACCTGAACGCCTACTCGATATGGTCCGCTTTTTCACGCTGTTTGATAAGAAAGCAGGTAAAGTCATTGCCCGATATCAGCAGGTTTTCAGTATCAAACGACTGCTACAGCGTATCGAAACGAAGAACCCCGATGGAAGCCGCAACGGTGGGGTCATCTGGCATACCACCGGTTCGGGTAAATCACTGACTATGGTTTTCCTGAGCAAAGTGCTGATTCTGAGTGAAACTCTCAAGCAGTGCCGCATCGTCGTGGTGACCGATCGCGTTGATTTAGAAAACCAGCTCAGCCGCACCTTTATCTCAACCGGGGAACTGGCCGGTAAAAGGGATAAATCTGATGCCATCGCCACCTCTGGCAGACGTTTAGCCGAACAGATTGGCAAGGGTACTGAGCGCATTCTCTTCTCGTTGATTCAGAAATTTAACACGGCCACCCGCTTGCCCGAGTGCGTGAATATCAGCCCCGATATCATTGTGCTGATTGATGAAGGCCACCGCAGCCATGGCGGCGAGAGTCACCAACGCATGAAGCTGGCTTTACCCAACGCGGCCTTTGTTGCTTTCACCGGTACACCGTTGCTGAAAGATGATAAGACCACCAATAAATTTGGCCCCATTGTTCATGCTTACACCATGCAGCGTGCGGTGGAGGACAAGACCGTCACTCCGCTCCTCTACGAGGAGCGGCGGCCCGAGCTGAACGTGAATGAACGAGCAATAGATAGCTGGTTTGACCGTATCACCGAGGGGTTAACGGAAAAACAAAAAGCCGATTTGAAGCGTAAGTCAGCTAACAAAGGGCAGGTCTATAATGCTGACGATCGTATTCACCTTATTGCCCTAGATATCGCCAACCATTTTGTCAAAAATATCGACGATGGTTTGAAGGGGCAACTCGCCTGTGACAGCAAAGCAGCTGCAATCAAATACAAAAAGTATCTTGATGAAGCCGGGCTGTTTGAGTCTGCGGTGGTGATCAGTTCGCCTGACACGCGGGAAGGGAATACCGATGTGGATGAATCCAGCATCCCTGAGGTGACCAAATGGTGGAAAGATAATGTTGGCTCTCAGGATGAACAGGTTTACACACGCCATGTCATTGATCGTTTTGATAAAGATGATTCGCTGAAGCTACTGATTGTGGTCGATAAGTTACTTACCGGCTTTGATGAACCCAAAAATGCCGTGCTTTACATCGATAAACCTCTTAAAGGGCATAACCTGATTCAGGCCATAGCTCGTGTTAACCGCCTCCACCCTAAGAAAAAATTTGGTCTGTTAATTGATTATCGGGGCATCCTTAAAGATCTGGATACCACCATTGAGGATTATAAGAAGCTGGCATCCCGCACGCAGGGTGGTTTTGATATTGACGATCTGGTCGGGTTATACGGTCAGATGAGTACGGAGTACAAGCGGCTTCCCCAGCTGTATAAAAATCTGTGGGCAATTTTCGCCGGTGTAAAAAACAAAAACGATATTGAACAACTGCGTCAGATATTGGTGCCGCGCACGGAAGAAAAGTACGGCGAAATGGTTGATGTGCATCTCAAAGTCCGTGAAGACTTTTATGAAGCACTCACACATTTTGCCAGCTGCCTGAAAGTGGCGTTACAGTCGGCTACCTTCTTTGAGGATAAGAGCTTCAGCGAAGAAGATCGCCAGCACTATAAAGAGACGCTGAGGCAATTTACCAGCTTGCGCCAGCTGGTGAAACAGGATGCCGGTGAGACGGTAGATTACGATCAGTACACCGAGCAGGTGAAAAAGCTTCTGGATAAACACGTTGTTGGCGTAGAAGTCCGTGAGCCCGATGGGGTGTATGAAGTTAGCAAAATGGGGCAGCGACCAGAAGAGTGGAGCGAGGATAAAACCCGTAACGAAACGGATATTATTAAAACCCGCGTAACCCGCATGATTGAGCAGGAGTTACGTGATGATCCTTATGCCCAAGAAGCCTTCTCGAAGTTACTACGTCAGGCTATTGAAGAAGCAGAAAAACTGTTTGATCACCCTCTTAAGCAGTACATGCTATTTCGTGAATTTGAGGAGCAGGTACAGGAACGGCGGCTTAACGACATACCCGACGTATTTGCCGGTCATCACCATGCACAGGCTTACTTTGGCGTATACAAAAAAGTACTGCCGGAGGTTTTTGCCGTTACTGATCCTCAGGTCATCGATAAATGGGTGAAGCTTGCTTTTGAAGTAGACCAGGCTGTTGATATCTCAGTGGCTGAGAACTCGATCAATCCGCAAAATATTGAGGCAGACATCCGCAAGAAGCTTCTACCGATGATGTTTAAAGAGTGTAAGGCAATCGGTGGCGGAATGGATCAGGCGAAAAAGATTGTGGAAATGATTGTCCAGATAACCCGTGTAGGGCTGAGCGGGGTTTGAGCATGGGCGAAAGATCAATGAGCTTCATCTACGGTGATGAACGCATTACCTTTGAGCGTAAACCCCGACCGTTGGTGAATGGGCGCATTCTGATAAAAGTTCATCCTGACTGCCGGGTTGTAGTATCCGCGCCGCAGGATACCGATGACCAACAGGTTCTGAACGCTGTTGAAAAGCGTGGGCGCTGGATCTATCAGCAACTGAGGGATTTCCGCAAGCAACTGGAATATGTCACACCACGACAGTATATCAGCGGTGAAAGCCACTATTACCTGGGCAAACAGTACATGCTTAAGGTGATAGTGGCTCCCTCTGACGTTCAGGGCGTTAAAATGTTGCGCGGTAAGCTGGAAGTCACAGTGCGTCATAGGAGCACTGAAAAGGTTCTTCAGCTGCTGACTGACTGGTACAAAACCCGCGCCAAGGAAGTCTTCGCCAGACGGCTTAGCGCCATGCTGGAGCAAGCGCTATGGGTAAGCGATTCACCACCATTGCGTATTCTTACCATGCAGACTCAGTGGGGAAGTTGTTCCCCCAATGGAAAGGTGACCCTGAACCCCAATCTGGTGAAGGCCCCGCGTGAGTGTATCGATTACGTTATCTTGCATGAGCTCTGTCATCTGGCCGAGCATAACCACAGCGAGCGCTTCTACCGGCTCATGGGGCAGGTAATGCCGGACTGGGAGAAGACCAAAAAGCGTTTGGATGGGATGGTCGGGATGATAATGACAAGCTAAACATAATGACGTGCGATGCTTCTATCCTGAAGCATCCATCGCCTGAGGGAGGAGGATATGGAAAAAATCATCTGTGCTCTGTGTAATACCCCGGTCGAACTGACGGTACTGTCCAGTCATTTGCTCACCAATCATGGCTGGAAGATGGCACCTCATCTTGCTAAGCACGTAGCCGAGGCACCGCTTATTGCCCGTCAAACCTGCAAATGTCCAATATGTGACGTCTCTCTCAAGGACGCGAAAAGATTAGAAAAGCATATAAATAAAGCCCATTCAAAAAGACGAAGCTCTTCTCCCCTCAATAGTCGTCCTTCAAAGAAAAATAGTATAACGACGATTTCCTATCAATGGGCGATAGCTCAACAGCTAGATAAAAAATACTCCGCTGTTGTAGAGAAATTTGTTGCTGAAAAAAAATTGTCTGACATTGAAAAAGAAATCGTGACCATCGTGAATGGCTATGATGCAGCGGATACTTCCAGACAGAGTTTAATGTCAGGGCGACTCATTCTGCTTGCCCATGCCAAGAAAAGACTTGCTGCAAAAAGCAAATCTAGCAAAAACAAGAAAGTAACGGCAAAGGGTAAAAAAACCAGAAATGCCAGTTCACGAGACATTATGGACCAATACATTGGCGGGCGTAGGATTGTTGTATCCGGCGGTTTACCTTCCTTAGGAAAAAGGTGATGAGGTTAATTCGCTGATAAATATAATTATTACTTTTAAATTTAACTTCAACTACTAGCATCCAGCCAGAAAATCAGACATGCAGGAAGGTACATGAGCGCGAGCAACGAACTGATCCTCAGGCCAATAAGCGACCTGATGAAACAGCATTTTTTCATCCCCTCTTATCAACGGGGCTACCGCTGGACACAAAGGCAGGTTACAGACCTGCTAGATGATATCGCTGAATTCCAGAAAAACAGCGAATCAAGTTCACGTAAAGCTTTCTACTGCCTCCAACCCGTTGTGGTTAAAAAATGCGGTGAGGAATGGGAGCTAGTCGATGGCCAGCAGCGCCTGACAACCATCTGCATTATCCTTCTTTATCTGAAGGACATTGCCGCTATGCTTGGACATTCCCAATACTCTCTGCGCTACGAAACCCGCCCTGAGAGTGCAGGTTTCCTTAGCAATATCAATAGCGATCATGCAGATGATAATATTGATTTTTATCACATGAACCAGGCTCGGGAAGCAATAGACGCATGGTTCAGTTTACGACAGCCTGTCTATAAGTTCAGCTTTTTGCAAACTCTGCTGAATGATGATGAGGCTGGTAAAAATGTAAAAGTGATCTGGTATCAGCTAAGCGAGCAGGCAAACGTGACTGAGGTCTTTTCCCGGCTTAATCGTGGAAAAATCCCGCTAACCAACGCAGAGCTGGTTAAAGCACTGCTGCTTAATGCCGGGAACTTCAGCCATGCAACAGATCTCAACGTTCGCTTTCACCAACTCAGGATTGCGCAGGAGTGGGATGAAACAGAACGCCGTCTTCAGCAAGAGGACTTCTGGTATTTCATCAGTAATCATCCCCGTGAGAGCAACCGCATAGAGTTTATACTCGGACTGGTTGCAGATTCACTGAGGTCTGGTGTTTCCCGCCAGGACCCACACTACATATTCCTGTCGTTCGCTCATTACTTGGAAGAAACGCATCAGGATCCGGAGCGCATAGAGAAAGTGTGGCTGCGGATCAAACAGCGCTTTATGTTACTCGATGAGTGGTACCAGGGCCGCATGACCTATCATCTTGTCGGTTACCTCATTAGTAACAGTGAGAGCGTCATTCCTCAGCTTATCAGCGAATCTGAAAGCTGCGAGACTAAATCGAAATTCATTGCCGGACTGAAGCAAAGAATACTACGTATTGCCCTGCCAGGACTCGCGGGCCCGTTGAGCCAGGGACGGGGCGAGCGCAGCAGCCAGATTGACGCCACACTCTCTGCTCTGACGTATCCTGAGCGTTCGCTGCGTCCTGTGCTTCTGCTTTTTAATATTGCCATTTTGCTGGCTAACAAAAATTCATCTACCCGATTCCCATTCCGACATTACAAGCTCGACGCCTGGGATATTGAGCACATTACTTCAGTCAGCTCACAGATGCCGGAAAATATCAGCGGACAGAAGGCCTGGACAGAAGTGATGCGTGAGCATTTTCGTCCTTACAATTTATCGGAAGAAGGAACCGATAAGGTAAGTTCGGCACAGCAGGTACTGTTTGAGCGTGCAAAAGCTTTGCTTCTTGAAGAACCCTTTGACAGTGAAAAATTTGAAGTCTATTTCAGCGACATTCTGCATGAGTATAATCAGATGCCTCTACTGGACAGGGATGACAGCATTGGAAACCTTACGCTTCTGGATCAGTCAACTAACAGAAGCTATCGCAACGCCATCTTTCCGGTGAAGCGGAATCGCATTATTGAAGCGGACAAAGCGTCAACTTTTGTCCCTCCCGGTACAAGAAACGTATTTCTTAAATACTACAGCAGTAACGTCCACGAAATGACTTTCTGGAGTAGCCAGGATCAGGATAGCTACCGGCGCGCAATTACAGACGCCCTGACCGTATTTTTTGATGGAGCAATGTATGCAGCAAGGTAAAGTCATCACATTCGCCAGTTTATTCAGCGAAGTCAGCAACGTTGAGATCCCCATCATACAGCGTGACTATGCTCAGGGGCGCGAGGACGCATGGGAGATTCGCGATCAGTTTCTCCTATCGCTCAATCAGGCGTTAACAGCTCCTGTTGGCACACTACCGCTTGATCTCGATTTTATTTATGGAAACCTCAGCACTGAGGAGCGTCCCACCCTTTCGGTCCTTGATGGCCAGCAGCGCCTTACAACTCTCTTCTTGCTTCACTGGTATCTAGCGAACAAAGAGGGTAAATATGCTGATTTCATGGAGCGATTCACTCATTTGGGCAAATCCCGTTTCACATATCAGACCCGCACCGCCGCAACGGAGTTTTTCCATGCGCTGGTGCGAACCGACAACAGTGGTCTACAGTTTGCAGAGAATGCCCCTGACCTTAGAGATCAGATAACGGACAGCCGCTGGTTTTATCACTCCTGGCTTCAGGACCCTACGGTTTCAGCCTGCTTGACGATGCTGAGTGCGATTCAATCATGCTTCGATGACGCGCCGAGTGAGCTTTATTTCAAACTGTGCAGTTCTGACTCGCAGCCTGTGGTATTCCAATATTTAAACCTGTCCTCATTTGGACTTTCTGACGATCTCTATATCAAAATGAATTCGCGGGGAAAAGCGCTTACCGATTTCGAAAACTTCAAAGCCTGGCTCTCAGGCAGAATGAGCCAGCAGCCTGGCGCCGTGACATTTGGAGAGAAAATCGATCAGGCCTGGACTGATATGTTCTGGAATCTGAGCAAAAAAAGGGCAGAAAGCTTTGATACCCTTTTTCTGCGCTTTTTTAAGCGGATGGCATTTCTTCTTGAATGCAGTCAGTCATCTGAACCTGCATATCTGCTGGCAAACCTAAATGCGACCTGGTTCAGCGCCCTGAGAAGCACCCTGAGAAGCACCCGTGAAGGTTTTAGTTCCTCAGAATTCGAAGCGAAGGATACCTTCAACCCCAGTAACATCGAAATCATCTCATCCGCACTAGATTTCCTTTGCTCCCAGCATGCAACCCGTGAACACCGCAGCTTGCTGATGGAGTTTCTAACGGGCTCTGACTTACTTGGAGCATGTCGTTTTTATGCACTCTGCGTATTTATTACTTATAAGAAATCGTCCAGCCACGCCTACTTCGCTGAGCAGCACGCTCAATGGAGTCGTGTCACCGATAACTTCCTGTACACCATGCGTATTGACAGTAATCAGGTTGCAGTGGGGGTTATTCGTTCTCTGGATGAACTGGCCCCATATGCTGGTAACATTTACAGCTATATGAGTACAGTTGACGTTCGACTGGGTTTTAACGAGCAGTGGGATGAGGAAGCCCTTAAAGCAAAGCTGATTATTTTGGATAGTGAATGGGAGCCAGCCTTAATTCGGGCAGAATCTCACCCTCATCTTAAAGGTCGCGTAAGGGGGCTGCTCAAGGGGGCCAAAACTGCTGATAATAGCGGTTACGATCTTACCCGATTTATATCTCTGACAGAGAAAACCTATTGGGTGCTTAACGAACAGGTTCTGCATAACTACGAGCACTTACTTGAACGTGCGCTGCTGTCACTGGGAGACTATCTGATATGGCAGAAAGGACAACGGTACACCTTTTGCCTTCCGTTACATCAGTCTTGGCGTGAGCGTAATGAGAACTGGCTGAGGGTGACAGAGAAAAGTGTGTTTATTGAGCTTCTGGATAAGCTGAATAAAAAAGAAGATATGTCAAATACACTCCGGGAAATTATTCAGGAATCAAACCCGGGCGGCTGGCGCGAACTGGTCGTGAAAGACCCTGAGACCATTCGCTACTGTTCGGAAAAGATTATCGACAAATTAGATAACCAGGTGTATCTGCTAAGTAAGACAAACCTTCGCGGCTATTTCCGGGAGCTGCACAGTTGGGTGCTCTCGAAAAGATTGTTGGCCCTTCTTCGCAGAGAGGATGGAAACGCGCCTTTCACTGCCGTGACTTATCACTCAGTCTATGGTGATGAATGGCCATGTATAGAGCTTACGGTAAGTGAAGAGGAAACGTTCTTTATCGCGCATGAGAACGGAGTCTGGTTTGACTGTCACAATGTTGATGAAGAAGGTGAACCGCTCCCACTTCCGCCCTTCTTTAAACCACTGGTAGATACATTGATGCATGAAGCGGAGACAGTTTCCAGAAACTGACACGGTGCAACTGACTGTGACAAGACTTAGGGGACGGCAAAATCCAGTAGATCATTTTAATGCCACAAATATTTCCTTGGATTATCTTATAACCTGTCGCACTACTGAATGCATATTCCTTGAGGCCCATTAATCGCTTGCTCCATACTAATGCAAGCATCTCTTAGAAATTATTAATAATTCATTGTGATTTTCCGCATTACCACCACCGGTTCACGGGGCGGTAGTGCGGTTTTCACATCAAACTGATGGTGTTTCCGACGTGAAGGCGTTGACTACCATCAAGCGCGATAACAGATTTGGCGTAAATCGTCATAGTATTGGTCCTTTGCTGGATGACGCGTAGGGCTAAATCGTCCCGCGGAGGGCAATAGTGCCGGTCATACGACAGGTGGCGTTAAATCAGGTGGGAGATGTGATTGCGTTAGTATGTTACGGACGGGACTGTGCGATGCGTTGCTGTAGCCAGCCTTCCACTTCGCTTTCAAGCCAGCGAGAGCTTCTGCCCAGCTTAATGGGCTTTGGAAACCTGCCGTCTTTGATGATTTTGTAGAAATATTTGTCAGTTAAGCCGGTCAGCTGTGTGATAAACGCCATATCGACAAACTTGTCGTTAAGAAGGTTGACTGGTGTGGTCATCGTTTTTTCTCCGTTGGTGGTAAGGGAGAAGAAGTCAGTGAGTGGAATGGTGCAGACTTCTTCAAACAATGACGGACCGGCTTAATTTTTGAAACGATACTTACCGCCCTCTTCTGATGCGGGGTCTTCCCCCTCGCCCTCGGGGCTTGATATCACTGAGCCAGTATACAGAGGCTTCACAGGCTTCTTTCTGCTCCTGCTTAGCCAGATAGCTCACGATATACGCCAGGTTACGATAGCCTTTACGGTCTGAGTAATGCGTAAGCGATCAGTGAGTGCCGTATTGACGGCTATTTATTGGTGAGATCCACGTTCCATGGCAGCAGTTCGGCCACTTTGTTGCTGGGCCACTCCGGCAGTACGCTCAGGATATGGCGAAGGTAAGCC
>NZ_CBFFRL010000105.1:0-16810 GCF_965644215.1 Phytobacter sp. V69 | reverse complement strand
ACGGCCTCATTTCTCGCTGCCGTCCAGATCAGATGCATCGCTCTCTGGGCTAAAATCTTGTGACGACACTATCTAATTCTTCCTTCAATTGAGACGACACAGGCAATGACAATGAAAAAGCATATTTCAGGCGCATTACGTTTATCGGCATTGATGACAGGTCTTCTGCTGGCGTGGCAGGTAAATGCGGCAGAACAACCGAAGGAATTAAATCTGGGCATCCTCGGCGGGCAGAATGCCACGCAGCAAATTGGCGATAACCAGTGCGTTAAAGAGTTCCTGGATAAGGAACTGAGTGTCGACACCAAATTGCGAAACTCTTCTGACTACTCTGGCGTTATCCAGGGTCTGCTGGGCGGGAAAGTTGACGTGGTACTGAGCATGTCGCCGTCTTCTTATGCGTCGGTCTACATCAACAACCCAAAAGCGGTGGATGTTGTCGGTATCGCCGTGGACGATAAAGATCAGTCTCTCGGTTACTACTCTGTGGTTATCGTCAAAGCAGACAGCCCGTATCAGAAGCTGGAAGACCTGAAAGGTAAACCGTTTGGCTTCGCCGATCCGGATTCCACCTCTGGCTTCCTGATCCCGAACCAGACGTTTAAACAGCAGTTCGGCGGCACGTCAGACAACAAATACAACAACTTCTTCTCCAGCGTCACCTTCTCCGGTGGCCACGAGCAGGACATCCTCGGCGTGCTGAACAACCAGTTCGCAGGCGCAGTGACCTGGACATCCATGGTGGGCGACTATAACTCTGGCTACAGCGTAGGCGCATTCAACCGTCTGATCCGTATGGATCATCCGGACCTGATGAAGCAAATCCGCATTATCTGGAAATCACCGCTGATCCCGAACGGCCCGATCCTAGTCAGCAACAGCCTGCCGGCTGATTTCAAAGCCAAAGTCATTACCGCCATCAAAAAACTGGATACCGACAACCACGCCTGTTTCGTGAAGGCGATGGGCGGCACCCAGCACATTGGCCCAGGCAGCGTGGAAGATTTCAAACAGATTATCGATATGAAACGTGAACTGGTGACCGCACGTTAATTCGTGCCACCACGCGTTGCAAAAATAGCCCCTGGCTAAACACCAGGGGCTTTTGTTCGATTGTCATATCCGCACATTACCGGTTAACGCATGAACACATCGAATACGTCGTTTGAGCAGTACTACCTGAACATCAGAATGCGCCAGAAACGCGACACGGTCGCCTGGTCGCTGATATTACTCGCGCTCTATTTTGCCGCCGGCAGCGCCGCGGAATTTAACCTGAACACCATCTGGCAATCGCTGCCAAATTTCATGGATTACATGCTGGAGACTGTGCCGACACTGCACGCCTCGCAGCTGTTTGCCGACAGCCACACCAAAGGCTCGCTGGCTTACTGGGGCTATCGCCTGCCGATTCAGCTCCCGCTTATCTGGGAAACCCTGCAACTTGCGCTGGCGGCGACGCTGGTGTCGTTTGTCGTGGCAGCCGCGCTGGCGTTTCTGGCGGCGAGTAACACCTGGTCACCGCCGTTGGTTCGCTTTGGCGTACGCGCGCTGGTGGCGTTTTTGCGCACCATGCCGGAGCTGGCATGGGCGGTTATCTTTGTAATGGCCTTTGGTATCGGCGCGATCCCCGGTTTTCTGGCGCTGATGCTGCACACTGTCGGCAGCCTGACCAAGCTGTTCTACGAAGCGGTCGAAAGCGCCAATGATCGCCCGGTGCGCGGGCTGGCCGCCTGCGGCGCAAGCCATTTGCAGCGCGTACGCTTTGCGCTGTGGCCGCAGGTGAAACCCATTTTTCTCTCCTATGGGTTTATGCGCCTTGAGATTAACTTCCGCTCCTCCACCATTCTGGGTCTGGTAGGCGCGGGGGGCATCGGCCAGGAGCTGATGACCAATATTAAGCTCGATCGTTACGATCAGGTCAGCATCACGCTGCTGCTGATCATCATCGTGGTGTCAGCGCTGGATACCCTGTCTGGCCGTCTGCGCCAGTGGGTGCTGGAGGGTGGAAAATGAGTCACTGGCAGGCCGCACCGGATGTGGCATTAAGTCGTCAGCAGCATAAGAAACTGTTTCAGGCCCAGGGGCGCTATCTGCGTCGTCTTGGCCTGATTGCGCTGGCAGGGTTGCTCTATTACATCTGGTTTTTTACCCAGTTCGGTATCCCCGTTGACCAGGCGCTCAACGGCATGACGCAAATCGGCCGTTATATCCTGCGCATGTTTGTCTGGCAGGACTTTATGAACTGGCCGTTTCGCTACTACTTCTCGCAGATTGCTATCACCCTCGCCATCGTGTTTGCCGGGACCCTGACCGCAACCTTTATCGCGCTGCTGCTCTCCTTCTTTGCCGCGCGCAATATCATGAAAGGTGGCGTCGCCGGGGTGGTGGCTTTCCTGATGCGTCGTCTGTTCGACCTGCTGCGCGGTATCGATATGGCAATCTGGGGGCTTATCTTTGTGCGTGCCGTGGGCCTTGGACCGCTCGCCGGGGTGCTGGCAATCATCATGCAGGATACCGGGCTGTTGGGGCGTCTGTATGCGGAAAGTCACGAAGCGGTGGACCGTTCGCCGGGTCGCGGGATGACAGCAGTCGGGGCTAACGGTTTGCAAAAACACCGTTTTAGCACCTTTACCCAGTCATTCCCGACTTTCCTGGCGCTCAGCCTGTACCAGATTGAATCTAACACCCGTTCGGCGGCGGTGTTGGGGGTTGTCGGCGCGGGGGGGATCGGCCTGATTTATGCGGAAAACATGCGTCTGTGGAACTGGGATGTGGTGATGTTTATCACCCTGATTCTGGTGGCAGTCGTGATGGCAATGGATGCGGCGTCCGCCTGGCTGCGACGCCGCTATATTACCGGCACGCCGGTTCCGCCCTATAAAGCGCCGTAACGGATCAGTCCAGACGCCAGTTCAGCACCGGCCAACGGTGCTGTTCCCCCTGCTCTGCCAGCTGTGGGCAGGGGTTAACCAGATAAACCTCGTCGGCACGCTGGCACAGCGGCAGGTCGTTGATGGAATCGGTGTAAAACGTCAACGGACCATTGCACGCCGGGTTCGCCTCCAGCCAGGCGTTCAGGCAGGTAATTTTGCCCTGCTGATAGCTTGGCGTGCCGTCGATAATGCCGGTGTAGCGGTCATTGTCCATTTTGACCTCGACGCCAATCGCATGCTGAATACCCAGCGCCGGGGCAATCGCCTTCACCAGTAGGCTGACGGAGGCCGAGATAATCAGCATCGACGTATTTTGCGCCTGTAGCGTCTGAATCAGTTCAAGCGCCTGCGGGTAAATCCGCGGACGAATATCCGTTTGCACACAGCGCGCCACCATCTGGTCGACCTTATCGCGGCTCAGCCCAATAACCGGTGACATCGTCAGCGCAACATAATCGTGCAGGTCCATATTGCCACGGGCGTAATCGAGCATCAGGTGTTCTTCATGCAGCAAATATTCCGGATCGCTGACATACCCTTCGCGCACCAGAAAACGACTCCACAGCGTGCTGCTGTCGCCTTTTATCAGCGTGTTATCCAGATCGAAGACGTAAAGCGGTTGCGACATCGTGTTGACTTCCTTTTTGTCCGTTTTGGACTCAACAGACTGACGACAAAATATGACATCCCGATGTTTCACTGCGCACTTTTTATCCACGTGAAAGTGCCGGATTTACGAAATTATGCACAGGCTTGTGATCGGTGCATTACTGATTTGTACTGGTATTGATCAATGATGTGTTATTAACGCTCGGTTTTTACTCTAATTCCCTACATTTGCTGTTGATTATAAGAAAGGAATTAGCTATCAAATCTGTAGATTCATTCAAGTACCTTTAATTGGAAGCAGTGTATATCGTAGCGAGAATCACAAACGAGATTCACAAAAGCAAATGGAGCCAGATAGGAGCATGTCAGAAGATAAATCCCCAGAATCCTCCGCAGGCAAATGTCCTTTTCATGAAGGCGGTGAAAAATCCGCGAAAAAAAGCAGCGTCACCACTAACCGTGACTGGTGGCCTGAGCAATTGCGCGTGGACCTGCTAAACCAACATTCCAACCGTTCCAACCCCTTAGGCAGCACCTTCAACTATCGCGAAGAGTTCAAGAAAATTGACTATTCCGCGCTGAAAGCCGACATCAGAAAAGTGCTGACCGACTCACAGGACTGGTGGCCTGCTGACTGGGGTAGCTATATCGGGCTGTTTATTCGCATGGCGTGGCACAGCGCCGGGACCTATCGCACCATCGACGGGCGCGGTGGTTCAGGACGCGGCCAGCAGCGTTTCGCCCCGCTCAACTCCTGGCCGGATAACGTCAGCCTGGACAAAGCACGCCGCCTGCTGTGGCCGGTGAAACAGAAATACGGGCAGAAAATTTCCTGGGGCGACCTGATTATTCTGGCCGGTAACGTGGCGCTGGAAAATTCCGGTTTCCGCACCTTCGGTTTCGGTGCCGGGCGTGAAGATGTCTGGGAACCGGACCTCGACGTGAACTGGGGTAACGAAAAAACCTGGCTTGAGCACCGTCATCCAGAAAGCCTTGCCCAGCATGCCATTGGCGCCACCGAAATGGGGCTGATTTACGTGAACCCGGAAGGTCCGAACGCCAGCGGGGAGCCAACCTCCGCCGGGGCCGCCATTCGCGCCACCTTTGGCAACATGGGCATGGACGATGAAGAAATTGTCGCCCTGATTGCCGGTGGCCATACGCTGGGTAAAACCCACGGTGCAGCCTCTGCCGACCATGTGGGCGCTGAGCCGGAAGCCGCAGCCATTGAATCTCAGGGCCTGGGCTGGCACAGCAGCTACGCCAGCGGTGCAGGCGCAGATGCCATCACCTCGGGCCTCGAAGTGGTCTGGACACAAACCCCGACCCAGTGGAGCAACTACTTCTTCGAGAACCTGTTCAAATACGAATGGGTCCAGACCCGCAGCCCGGCCGGGGCCATCCAGTTTGAAGCAAAAGACGCGCCGGACGTTATTCCTGACCCGTTCCATCCGGAGAAAAAACGCAAACCGACCATGCTGGTAACAGACCTGACGCTGCGTTTCGACCCGGACTTCGAGAAAATTTCCCGTCGCTTCCTCAACGATCCGCAGGCCTTTAATGAAGCCTTCGCCCGCGCCTGGTACAAACTGACCCACCGCGATATGGGGCCGAAATCTCGCTACATTGGCCCGGAAGTGCCGAACGAAGATCTGATTTGGCAGGATCCGCTGCCGCAAGCGACCCACAAACCGAGCGATCTGGACATTGCCAGCCTGAAAACGGCGATTGCCGAATCGGGTCTGTCAGTCAGCGAGCTGGTGTCTGTGGCCTGGGCGTCCGCGTCCACCTTCCGTGGCGGCGACAAACGCGGCGGCGCCAACGGCGCACGTCTGGCCTTAGCCCCGCAGAAAGACTGGGAAGTGAACGCCATCGCGGTCAAAGCACTGCTGGTCTTACAGGGCATTCAGCAGGCGTCGGGTAAACCCTCGCTGGCGGATATCATTGTGCTGGCAGGCGGCGTGGGTATTGAGCTCGCCGCAGCCGATGCTGGCGTAAAAATCAGCGTACCGTTCACCCCGGGCCGCGTTGATGCCCGCCAGGATCAGACCGACGTTGAGTCGTTCAAATGGATTGAGCCGCTGGCCGATGGCTTCCGTAACTATCGCCGCGTCGCGGATGAAGTCTCAACCGAAACGCTGCTGGTGGATAAAGCGCAGCAGCTAACGCTGACCGCGCCGGAGATGACCGTTCTGGTCGGTGGCCTGCGCGCCCTCGGCGCCAACTATGACGGCAGCCAGCACGGTGTCTTTACCGATCGTCCAGGTGTGCTCAGCACCGATTTCTTCGTGAATCTGCTAGATATGCGCACCGTGTGGAAACCGGTTGATGCAAAAGCGGAGCTGTTTGAAGGCCGTGACCGTGCGAGCGGTGAAGTGAACTATACCGCTACCCGCGCCGACCTGGTGTTTGGTTCTAACTCGATTCTGCGTGCTCTTGCTGAGGTGTACGCCAGTGACGATGCCAAAGAGAAATT
Organism: Phytobacter sp. V69; assembly: GCF_965644215.1. NCBI lineage: Bacteria > Pseudomonadati > Pseudomonadota > Gammaproteobacteria > Enterobacterales > Enterobacteriaceae > Phytobacter > Phytobacter sp. V69. The sequence continues at coordinate 10,789 of NZ_CBFFRL010000105.1, read as the reverse complement.
TGTCACCGATTTCGTTGCCGCATGGACGAAAGTGATGAACCTCGACCGTTTCGATCTGCAGTAATCGACAACCCGGCGAGGCTGACTCGCCGGGTTTTTTTATTCCGCTAAAAACACATGCGGTTTTTCACTTTGCGGGTGATTTTCCACCCGCACATCGGCCTGATACCATTTTTCGATGATCGACGTCTGAATAACCGACTGCGGCGTGCCCTGCGCCACCAGTTTTCCCTGATGCAGCAGTAAGATCCGATCCGCCCACAGCGCCGCCAGATTCAGATCGTGGAGTACCGCGCAGATGTGCAGTTTTCCGCTGCGGGTCAGGCTCTTCATTAGACGCAACAGCTGCTGCTGATGGTAAAGATCCAGCGCGGAGGTCGGTTCATCAAGAAACAGCCACCCCTGCGGGCCATCATCCTGCCAGAGCTGCGCCAGACTGCGCGCCAGCTGAACGCGCTGCTGCTCCCCGCCGGACAGCGTGGTATAGCGGCGGCCCGCCAGTTCGCTACAGCGGGTCAGCGCCATCACGCTGCGCACAATCTCACCTTCATTGCGCGGCCCCCAGGGAGCACGCCCCATGGCGATAATCCCTTCGACCGGCCAGTCAAACTGCATCTGAGTTTGTTGCAGCATCACCGCCCGGTGGCGGGACAGCGCCTCGGGCGGCCAGTCGTGCAACGGGCGACCATCCAGACGGCACTGACCCTCTTTGGCAGCTAAAAACCCGGTGAGCAGGCGCAGCAATGTCGATTTTCCCGCACCGTTGGGGCCAATCAGCGCCACCAGTTCTCCCGCTTCAAGGGTGACGGAGACATCGTTGATCAGCTGACGCGACCCTATCCTCAGATTGAGGTGCTCTGCCGATAGACACTTAACCATGGGTTTCCCTCCCCTGACGGAAAATAAGCCACAAGAACCACGGCGCACCCAGCACGCTGGTGAGCAGCCCTACCGGCATTTCAGCGGGGGCTACCACCGTGCGGGCAATGGTATCGGCAATCAGCAGCAGCATGGCCCCGGCCAGCACCGAACCGGGCACCAGCGCCCGATGGTCAGCCCCCAGCCACAGACGCATCAAGTGCGGCACCACCAGGCCAATAAAGCTGATAATGCCGCTGATGGCGACGCTGGCAGCGACCAGCAGCGCGCTGCACAGCAGCAGCAAACGCTGCAACATGGGTACGTTCACGCCAAGGTAGTGGGCCTCTTCATCGCCCAGTTGCAGCAGATTGAGCTGCCCGGCCACGCGCCAGACCACCACGGCAGACGGCACCATCAGCGTGGCGGCCACGCCAAGCGTTGACCATTGTGCCTGCCCAAGCCCGCCCATTCCCCAGAGGGAGAGCTGGCGCAGCTGGGCATCGTTACTGATCCACGACAGCATCCCCACCAGCGCCACGCACAGGGCGTTGATGGCGATGCCGACCAACAGCAATTTCGAGAGTGAAGTGTCGCGGGTTTTGCTGAGGATGAAGATAACCACCATCACCCCGAAGCTGCCAAGAAAAGCCGCCAGCATTGGGGCATAGAGGGCCACCAGAGCGGGAACCGTAAACGGCAGCACCAGCCAGCAGGCCACCGCCAGTGCCGCGCCGCTGCTGACACCGAGCAGACTTGGGTCCGCCAGCGGATTACGAAACAACCCCTGCATCACACAGCCGGAAAGCGCCAGCGACGCCCCCACCACCAGCGCCAGCAACACGCGCGGAAGGCGAATCGTCAGCCAAATCTGGCGCAGCGCTTCGTCACCGCTGTGCCAGAGGCTGGCGAGCGGAAGCTGCATCGCTCCTACCGTACTGGCCATCAGCGTTACCCCTGCCAGCAGCACCGTCAGCCCCCATAGATAGCGGGTCACATGGCGCATTAAGGCAGTTGCTCCGCTTTCTCACGTAGTGCTTTCAGCGCCTGCGGGGTACGAACGCCAAAACCGAGCAGCGCAATATCGTCAACGATCAGCAGTTGCTTACTGCGCCCGGCGGGCGTTTGTGCAAGACCCGGGAGTTTCCACAGGTTCTCTTCCCCACCCATGCTTTTCACACCATCGGCGGAAATCACCACCAGGTCTGGCTTGCTGGCGATCACGCCCTCTTGTGAGAGGTTGCGATAGTGGCTAAAGCCCTGCATGGCGTTGGTTAAGCCCGCGGCACGGATAGCGCCATCGGCGGCCGTCTCCTGGCCTGCAACCATTGACCCCATCCCGCCGTGGCTGAGGATAAACAGCACGCGCTTGTTAAGCGGCTGCTTCGGTAACGCGGCAATCTCGGCATCCAGCTTTTTACGCAGGACTGCGCCCTCATCCGCTTTGCCGATGGCCGCCGCTACAACGTCCACTTTTTTATCGATAGCCGCCACATCGTAACCGCCGGGCACGTTCACCAGCTTGACGTTGTTCTCTTCCACTTTTTTCAGCACCAGCGAGGGCTGCGCCTGATCGCTGGCCAGCACGAGAGTCGGGCGCAGCGAGAGGATCCCTTCGGCATTCAACTGGCGTACATAGCCCACATCGGGCAGTTTTTGCACCTCGGCAGGCCAGGTGCTGGTGCTGTCACGCGCGACCATCTGCGGCCCCGCCCCCAGTGCCCAGGCAATTTCGGTGACATCACCACCGAGCGTGACAATCCGCTCAGCGGCGGCGCTGGCCATCAGCGGCAGCGCCGCCAGCAGCAGGACGAGTTTTTTCATGCGGCTTTTCCTTTCTCTACCAGCGCATCCACCTGTGAGCGCCACTGGTTTTGTTCCGGCTGGCCTTCGCTGCGTTGACCGTACAGCTGGGCGATTTGCGTGCCATCGGCGGCAAACAGCTCGAGGCTGGTGACATGCCCGTCGGCGGTCGGCTTGCGGGTTATCCAGCTTTCCGCGATGGTCTCTTCACGCAGGTGCAGGGTGAAAGCCGGGTTGAAAATGTTGATCCAGCCTTTCATCGGCGTCACTTTTTCCAGCGCACCGGTAAAGATCTGCACGCAGCCACGGTTGCCAACGAAGATCATAATTTCGTTGCCATCCTGCAGCACGGTATCGAGCAGTTGCGGTAGCGCTTCGTTCGCCACCTGCAGGGCGAGATCGTCCCCCACCAGACGGAAGGCCTGCTGACGAGAAATATTGTGTTGTTTCAGCAGACCAAAGAACTGGTGCACATCGGTCATTGCGCGCCAGGCTTTGTCCAGCGCCGAGCCGTTGGCGTCCTGCGCGTAGCCCGGCGCATCGGCCGGTTGCAACGTTAACGGCTGTGCTTGCGGGGCGCTAAAACGAGCGAGCACCTCATCCCACGCGGCGCGATCGGTCTGCTCTGTGGCGTACACTTTCAGCACCGCATCGCCCTGATGGTCAAAGAATTGAATGCTCTGACGTTCACCACGGGCACTGGCTTCACGCACAAAAAAGGCGCTGGCCCACTGGCTGACAAACAGACGCAGATCCAGCGCACGTGGGTTCAGTACTAAACCTGCACGTTCACTGATATGCAGATTGGTAAAGCTGCCCAGATGTTCGTGAACCGCATACTCATTGCGACAGATGCACTTGGTTTCACCCACCAGCTCCAGCGCACTCAGGATCTCGCGGGCGTTATTCGTCAGCGCGGTGGCGTCATGCCCCGTGCGGGCGAGCGTCAGTTCCGCTTCACTTATGCCCATCTCAGTGGCGATGTCGCGTGCGTATTTGCCCGGCGTCGCGGTTTTGATGTCCTGATACTGCTGCCAGAGTGCGGCGTAATCTTGCGATGAATGGGTCATGGATGTGCTTCCTTTATTATGAGAAACCTCCGGCATGCAGGCCGGAGGGCAGGTTAAGTGGAACAAAAATTAGAAATCGACGTTCACGCCCAGTTGCCATGTACGACCAGGCATCACCGCCAGCGCTTTGTCGTAGGCATCCTGGTTGGTGGTCTCTTCCTGGGTACGGCTGTTCAGGTAATCCCAGTATTTGCGATCGGTAATGTTGTAAACGCCGCCGTGCAGTTTGACGTTCTTCGCCACCTGCCAGTACGCGGTCCAGTCCAGCATACCGTAGCCCGGCACAAGCATGTATTCGGTGCTGGATTCGCCAAGGGACGAGCCGGTGTTGGTGTAGGATTCGCGGGTGGTCGCCGTGGCCTGTTTGCCTTTCACGAAGGTGGCGGTCAGCGCAGTACCGTAACGTTTCGCCGGGTCATCCCAGGCCACGCCCACGATGGCTTTCATTGGTGCTACGCTATCCAGGTCGATGTATTTGTCGCCCATATAGCTCGATTTCGACTGGCCTTGCGTGTAGCCGTACGCCAGGGTCGCGCTCAGGCCATTGACCTCTTCAAACCAGGTGCCGAAGTTAAATTTGGTGCTGATTTCACCGCCATAGATATAGGCTTTATCGCGGTTTTCTGCCTGATAAATAGTGTAAATGTTAGACGGTACGCGGGTGAACTTGTCCGGGTTGCCACTACGGGTGTAACGCGTATAGGCGATAAAGTTCTTATAGCTGTTGTAGAACAGCGCGGTGCGCATGGTAATACCTTCCGTCACCTCGCCTTTCATCCCCCACTCGAGGTTGTCGCTGGTTTCAGTTTTAAGATCGGTATTGCCGATCAGCGCATACTGGCCACGACCTGCGTAGCTTGAGCCCAGGTTCCATGAGCCGTACAGCTGGCTGGCGTTCGGGAATTCCGCCCCGCGTTTGTATTGCAGGTAGGTCATCAGGCGCGGCGTCAGATCGTACTGGAAGGTCAGCGACGGCAGCCATTGGGTGTCTGAGTTTTTACCATACAGCGTGGAAACATCGGATTCATCCAGCACCGAACTGTTGGTGGTCAGGCTGGCGAGGTTGTCCGGTTTCATCGACTGATGCACAACGCGCACGCCTGGGATAATCGCGAAATTATGGTCGGCAAGGTCGAAGTTAATCTGATCCTGAACGAACGCACCCAGCGTGTAGCCGCTGCTGTCCGCTTCCGGCTGCATGATTTCGCTGTAGATGCTCGGTACCGGCGACTGGCTGAACGGACGCTTGGTCTTGGTGGTGCTGGCGTTGAAGCCGGCGCTCAGATCGTGGCGACCAATGGTTTTCGCCAGCGCGTTCTGGATGCCCCAGGTGTCGGTGTCATAGTTTGAATTCACCGTCTCCATTGACAGCGTGGTGCTGTCCGGCATGTAGGTCCAGTCGTGAGCTTCCGTATGCTGGTAGTAAACCTTGGTGGACATGCTGTCCAGCCACGCATTCATCGGCGTCCAGTCATCTTTCAGGCTAAGACCCCAGCGACGTGACTGGCTGGTTTGATTCGCCGTACCGATGATTGAACTGCCCGCGCTGTTCCACGCATCGTAATGGGTGTGGTTGGTTTTGTGGTAGTAATCGAAGGTACCGGTAAATTTGTGCACGTCATTCGGCTGCCAGATACCGGAGGCCAGCATCGCATCGGAGTGCCAGTTGGCCGGGTACGCGTCAATCGTACCGCTGTTATTGCGGGTCTGCTGACCATCGCGACGGCTGTAGACAAAGATGCCGCGCAGGGTTTCATCGCCGCCCGCCGCAGTCAGGCCGTTGTGCCAGCTGCGATCCGCAGAATCATAATCCGACTGATAACCAAACCAGGTCTGCTTACCCGGGTGCAGGTAAGTGTCTGCCGACTTCGGCTGGAACGAGACGTTACCACCGATAGAGGTGTTGGCGGTTTCGGTTGAGCTCGCACCAGACTGGATATCAATCCCACCGTACATATACGGGTCGATATAGTCGCGACCAATACCAAAGGTGTTCAGGCCTGCACGGCTGACATAGCTACGCCCGGTAGCGTCGGGTTGCGGAATGCCGTCAACGTCGATACCGACACGGTTACTTTCCATCCCACGGATGTTGTATCCGGTATAGCCGCCACGGTCAAAGCCGCTTTTGCCGTTGCCGGAACCACCGCTGGCCCCCGTCGCGCTGATAAGCGGCTCATAGCGCATGATCGAGCCAAAATCGTTGGCCCCTTTGTTTTGCAGATCCTCCGCGCTCACCGTATGATTGCTGCCCGCTTTCAGTACAGGAGCCGGCGCGGTAACAACCATCTCATCGGCATTGTCCTGCCGGGTATCGGTCGACGTGGTCTGTTTTACATTGGTATCAGCCGCCATAGCCGTGGTCTGATACAGTGCTGCGAGCAGTGAAGTCACCAGGAGGCTCTTGCGAAACGGTGCCCGGGAAAGTTGCGATATACCCATAATTTTTTGCAAGCCTTAGAATTTATTAGTATCGGCTCACCCTTGCTTCCAGTTTTTTTATTGAGTGGCGGTGCCAACACGCGACACGTTGTGTCACTCTTTTCTTAGGACTGAATAGTAATGATAACAATTATCACTTGCAACAACTTCACAATGACTTCACTTTTTTTGCATTCTTTTGTCTACAATGGGGCAATGTTTACATTTCACGGTTAACACAATCATGCAGACCAAACCCGCTATCACCTTGCAGTACTGTTCCCAGTGCAACTGGATGCTTCGCGCCAGTTGGATGGCGCAGGAACTCCTTCACAGCTTTAGCGCCGACTTAGGCTCCGTCACCCTGGTGCCGGGAACAGGCGGTATTTTTGTGATTGAAATCGACGGAAAGGTTATCTGGGATCGGAAACTGGATGGCGGTTTTCCGGATGCGGCTGAGCTGAAACGCCGCGTGCGGGACTACTGCTTCCCGGAAAAAGATCTCGGGCATGTGGAAAAGAAAAGCGACTGAGCGAACGGCAGAGGGCATCCGGCCCTCTGTCCTGCCATCAGGCGTTGTAGTGCGCGGCCAGTTTGTCGAGGAAGACAAACAGCGCCTGATTTATCTGGCGCTAATCGTGCGCACGCAGACGTTCCGGCGTATCAACGAAGCGCAATTCCCCCGCGCGGCTTAAATCCTTTTCTGAGTGTGCAATCAGCAGTTCCACCACTTCCCGCGTCAGCTCCATATGGCACTGGAAACCGAAAACGCGATCCGATTAGGCCACAATCTGGCGTGGGCAGCCTGTGCTAAAAGCGATGATTTGCGCATCGGCGGTCAGTCCCGGCATATCGTTATGCCAGTGTCCGACCTCCAGCGTCTGGCCAAAGTGGTCAAATAGCGGGTGGCGCTGTCCGGCTTCGGTCAGGGTGATGGGGAACTTACCAATCTCTTTTTCCGGGCTATGGGCAAACGATGCGCCGAGCGCCTCGCCAATCAGCTGAGACCCCAGGCAAATTCCCAGCACTACCTTCCCGGCATGCACCGCCGCGGCAATCAACGCCTGTTCGCCCAAAGAATCAAAATGCGGACACTGTGCTTTTGTGGTCGCCGGATCCTGCGGGCCACCAATAACAATCAGAAAATCGAGGCCATCGGCATTTTCCGGCAACGCATCCCCGGCATAGCCCCGGGAAAAGATCACCTCGTGCCCCTGCCCTCTGGCCCAGGTTTCATAGGCACCAGGGGCTTCAAAATCTTCATGGACGATAAAATGTACGCGCATCGATGATAACTCCATAACAGTAAGAGTCGACCCGTTAAAGGTCGGTAAAACAATAGATTAACGAAGTACGCCCACCAGCGCGGTTGCCAGCGCGCCGGTGGCGGCGTCATCCAGATCGGAGACGGTAATCCGCAGCCCGTGACAGGCCTGTTCAAGGCCAAAGATTTCCCCACCGCGCACCAGCCAGCCGTAACGGGCCAGCGCCATCACCGCCGCGCTACTGTCGGTGGTGAGCGGCAGCCAGATATTTAGCCCGTCGTGCACTGGTGAGACCGCAACGCCGCGCTGCTGTAGCGCATGGAGAAGCCCCTCGCGGCGTGCGCGGTAGGTCTGTTTTACCGTTTCGAGGTTTTCTGCAAGCTCGGGGGATGCAAGGCTGGCGGTGGCGATGTCCTGAATCAGATGGCTGACCCAGTTGGTGCCGCCATTCAACCGCTGCTGTATGCGCAAAGAGGTTTCCGGGTCGCTGGCGACAAAGGCCAGGCGCAAATCCGGGCCAAGGAATTTCGATGTTGAGCGAATGAGCGCCCAGTGCCGGGTACCGGCTGGGATCACTGAGTGATAATCGTGGGTTGAAAGCCGGGAGAAGTGGTCATCAACAATCACCAGCACTTCCGGATATTTTTCCAGTACATCACGTACTTTCGCGGCGCGTTCGGCGCTAAGCCCCCATCCCGTTGGATTATGCGCGCGCGGTGTGATCACCACCGCCTGCACGCCAGAGGCCAGCGCGGCTTCTAGCGCTTCACACTGGATCCCCTGCTCGTCCATGGCCACGCCCAGCGGTGCCAGCCGGTGGTTTTTCAGGGTATTGATGCTGCTCAGGAAGCAGGGATCTTCCATTGCCACCCGGTCACCGGCGATAAGGTAGCTGGTGAGCAGCCGCTCGATAGCGTCCACGGCCCCGCTGGTCAGGTTCAATTCATATCTGGTGTGAATATCTTCATCCATCCAGCGGCGACCAATCTGCTCGAGTTCGCTATTGATAAGCGCTTCACCGTACAACCTTGGCGGCCTGCTGCTTGATGCCGGCAAGCGCAGTTCGGGCAGTAACGCAGGAGACGGGTTACCTCCGGCCAGGTCTCTGAGCGCGATCCCAGGCGTTGCGCCCTCCTGGATTACCGGGGCCAGCGTGTCGCGGATCAGCGTGCCATTACGCCCTTTGCTGAGCGCAAGCCCGCTATCCACCAGCCTTTTGTAGGCGGCAGCCACCGTATTGCGGTTCACATTTAGCTGTTCGGCGAGCTCACGCATCGGGGGCAATGCCGTCCCGGCGGTCAGTTCACCGGTCTGTACCATCGCCCGTATCCGATCGAAAATTTCGCCTGCTGTTTTTCCGGTAATGTTCATTGATCTATGACAAAGTGGTTATTATCCTGTGACAATCTTAAATCGCCTGTTCTGGAGTGTCCATTCATCATGAAAATTATTCCCGACAATGACCTGCCCGATACACCGCAAACGGCCCCGCGCCATGAAATGCACGGCCTGTGGCCGAAAGCTGAAACCCTGGACGATTTCCGCCATAACCTGGCCGCGGTGAACACGCGTATCGCCAGCGCCTGCCAGCGGGTCGGGCGCAATCCGCACGACGTCCGACTGCTGCCGGTCAGCAAAACCATGGACGAGGCGCATATCCGCCTGGCGCACGCGGCGGGCTGCACGATGCTGGGCGAGAACAAAGTGCAGGAGGCGTGGGGTAAATCGCAGGCGATGGCCGATCTCAGTGCGCTGAAATGGTCGGTTATCGGCCATCTGCAAACCAACAAAGCAAAGCTGGTGGCTCGTTTTGCCAGTGAATTTCAGGCGCTGGACAGCCTGCGGCTGGCACAGGCGTTGGATCGCTATCTGCAAAGCGAGGGGCGCGCTATCGATGTGTTTGTCCAGGTCAACACCTCCAGCGAAGCGAGCAAATACGGGCTGGAGGCCGGGGAGGTCGAAGACTTTATTAAGCAGATTTCTACGTTCGATACCCTGCGTATTCGCGGCCTGATGACGCTGGCGGAATTTACCCGCGACGCAGAGCGCGTACGGACCTGTTTTGTCCGCCTGCGTACGCTGCGCGACCAGTTGTGTGAACGTGCACCGGCGGGCATTCAGCCACAGGAATTGTCGATGGGCATGTCCGGTGATTTCGAAATCGCCATTGAAGAAGGAGCGACCGTCGTGCGCGTCGGACAGGCCATTTTTGGTGCCCGCACGTTACCGGACGAATATTACTGGCCGACCGGCGATAAAAAATAACGGATAGCGGGCAGGAAACACGCCGCGTTTTCCTGCTCATTTACTGGATAATAATCTGCATGCCTGTGGTCTTATTATCTCCTCTCCTGAATAGCCACTTTCTGCATAAAACATTTTTCTGCAAATAATCCTGCACGCAGTAAATATTTATTTACCAATTCTCACCCAACCTATTGATAAATTTAAATATAACCCTGTTTGAGTGATCCGCCTCATATTGTTTATTTTTCCCCATTCAGCATTTTCTGATGCCCGATATGATGCGAAAAATATTCACAATGGAGATCGCTATGAATAAAAATGAATCAATTAAGAATATCGACTTATTCACCGATGCGGACAAAGAATGCATGAAATCCTTTTCTCAGCTGGCCGAGATGATCGCTGGTTTGATTGGCCCACACTGTGAAGTAGTGCTGCATTCATTTGAAGATCATAACGTGTCGGTAAATAAAATTATTAATGGCCACCACACCGGCAGAACAGTCGGTTCCCCCATTACCGATATGGGGCTTAAGACGCTGCAATTGTTCAACAAAACCGGGATCAATAATACGCTGAGCTATTTCACGCGAAATAAAAAAGGCGAACTGTTTAAATCGGCCACCTCGGTGCTTTTCGGCGAAGAAGGCAAAGCGATTGGCTTATTCTGCGTCAATATCAATCTCTCGGTCCCGTTTAATCAGATGCTCGAAACCCTGCTCCCGGATGGCGAAAAACCCACGCCCTTCACCGAACACTTCGGATCCAGCCCCGCTGAAGTGGTGATGGAAGCGGCAGATAAAGCCATCGCCAGCGTGCAGAAAGATGTGACGATCACTAGTAAATTCAAAAACAAGGAAACCGTTAACCAACTGTACAGCAACGGGATATTTGAATTAAAAGACGCGGTGAAGATCGTCGCCGCCCGTCTTGGCATCACCCGTTATGCCATCTACAAATACCTTCGCGAGCTCAAATCCCGCCCCGCCTGATCTCTTTTCTGCGCAGTCACCGCGGCTGCGCCCTTTTTCACTTTTCCCTTCACTCCCTGAACCGCCCCGGTTTTCCTGGAGAGTATTTTAGTTGGGAACTCAGGCTGCCAGATCCTTATTCCCGATGGAAGCA
>NZ_CBFFRL010000104.1:0-16819 GCF_965644215.1 Phytobacter sp. V69 | reverse complement strand
ACTTATCGGTAGTTAACCCTTCCTCCTACACTCTCCACAATCATGTCCGAGCGTTGCACTTATTATCTGAATTCGCTGCTTCTGTTCCCATCCGTAAGGGAAAATAATGCTGTAGTTCCCTGTTTGCATATTTCTCTCATCAGGGCCTGCGACGATACGCGCCACCTCCTTATTCAGGCGTTCTCCTCGCCAGCCATACGCCGCCAGTCGCTTACGAATACGCGCGATGGGAAAACGTTTATCGGAGTGTCGGGGAAAGAGTAGCGTCCCGTCCTCATTTCGTTTGATGCCAAACATATCCAGAGACTGTTCGATCACCACTGTTCGCGCGGGGAAATGCTCACGCATAGTTTTCATCATATTTTCCATTACAAACTCCTGAATTAATACAACCAGCCAGAGAGCAGCCTTATACTGGCTTACTCCCTGCGTCATCATTCATTTCACACTGGAGCTCGCGCCAGTATTCGGCAATATTGTTAACCACCCCAATAAACGCCTGTTGTAACCTGTAAATCAGCATTATAAAACGTCACTTTATTTGATGCGTTATATTCTTCGGAAATATCATTCCCGAAAAAACAAAGAGTAACAAACATCCCTGCAAGCATCAGAGAGTAATACATTGATATTTTCTTTCTGTAACACCCTGATGCAATGAGTAAAACACCTGATATAGCGAATGTAATAAACATGTGATCCGGCCTTTTTTATGTTTGGATCGTGTTAATTCTTTATTAATAAATTTGGGCATGTAAAAATATTACTGCCTGGCTAAATTTTACTCTAAAGAATTTAATAAGTCTGCCGTTTTTAATATAATAACGGGAGAAGACTTATGAACAGTTTTTATCATTTCAGACAGGCGCTGGATTTAAAACAAAAAAATAAAGCCATGCTTATTTTGCGGGATAAGACAGAATCCGTAGCCAGAAAAATCATGGAAAAAGCAAAACTCCCCGTCCCGAATTATTCCGGGCGGATATTCTGGCAGTGGGCCCAGGAATATATCATCAGAGCATGTGCTCAGCATGAGGATAAAAATGTTGTCATTGCAGCCCGTGGAAAAGATATCAGCCAGAATGCGGCACAGCACGATTCCGGCACTCAACCCGTGGGGGACAGATCTGGTCAAGGTCATTGCCCTGGTCGCTATGGTCATCGATCACACCAATACCGTACTGCTGGGCACGCCCCAGCTGGAGCTGTATGCCCTGGGGAGGGCCGCATTTCCTCTGTTTGCGCTGATCTGGGCCATGAATGTCTGCCGGGACCCGGAGAGACTTCAGCTGCGGGCGCGCCGGCTGTGGATTTGGGCAGTGGCTACCCAACCCGTATTCACCCTGACATTTCAGGGGCACGTTCCCTGGTATGCGCTGAACATACTGTTCGTGTTTGCCGGCGTCACACAGCTGCTGGCATCCTTCCACAGCGCAGGCAAACGTGGCGCACTGTGCGGTCTGGTGTTGCTGGCCATCATGGTCTGGCCACTGACGCCTGCAAGCTATGGCATTCCAGGTCTGATCCTGTCTTTGTCTCTGGCGCTGTGGTTCGCGTTACCGGCGGGCACCCGGCGCAAGATGGCGGGTATCACGGCGGTGGTATCGCTGACAATGCTCAACGGGATGACACATCTCGTGGATGCCCCGGCAGCAGCCCTGATATTCGCGGTTATTCCGACAATACTTCTCCCGGCCGTTGCCCTGAATACCGTAGAAAAAATGCAGTCCGGCCATACGCAACGGTTTATGCACCGTCACTTCTTTTACCTGGCTTACGCGGGCCATCTTCTGGTGCTGAGCCTTATCCGGTATCTCAGCTGACAAGCCGGCGCCAGGTGAACGTGCAACCACGATATTTCCACCGACAACAAACAGAGGTCTTCTCATGAGTAGCAAACCTGGACAGGCCATTTGCGCCGGGACAGACACACATATCTCCCGTAACCCCCCCGGCACGCGGTCAGACATCATTGCGCATTTCGATCGCTATGTGGCGCTTAACCCTGCAGAAGTGGAATGCTTCATGTCGCTCCAGCTCGATAACGACAGATACGAATACACCACGCAGTTCATCGAACTGGCCATACAATGCCGGCAGCGTGAGGGGCTGGACCACGCGGATGTCTGTGGCTTACGTAATGACGTGATTTTCTATGAAGCCATGTTCCGCCTGTTCAGCGAAACAGGCCGTACCGTGCATCAGCAGGGTTCTGTCATGCCACGCTGCAGAGAGATTGAGAACGATCCAGAATACCAGCCCCTGTTCGGCCAGGCGTAATTCCTGATCTCAGGTCAGGGTAATCCGCCACGCCGGCACCAGGTGGAAAACAGACCATAACCACAGTGTTCTTGCCCGGAAGAGTTCTGCGTATATACTTTTCTGCACAAGGGAGAATGCTATGGCCATCAATGAGAATGACTTACGTAGCGCCGGGTTCACTGAACGTGACATGGCAGACTTACATACCCGGCTTAGCCGTGGCGGCGGAACAATGGATGATCTGATCACTGCGCTGGCGCGGCGATTCCGGGTGTCACTCTGGGTAACAGTGGTCATCATTCTTGTCATGCTGCTTACCGTGTTTACCGGCAACCGGACGCATATCATCTCGGGAGGCATCAGTGCCGCGGTTGTGCTGGTTATCGCCTGGTGTACTTTCCCTCCGCTACTGGCCTGGAAAGCACGCCAGCTGCATAACGCTATTGACCGTCAGGCTCGATAGACAGTAAATCCAGGGCGACTTTAGCTTTGATACCCCAGCCCGCAATTTTTATCGCCATGACGGGCCGGGGCGTGGTGTTCACTTTCCGGAAAAAATCAGGTTTCGTCCAGTACCACAACCGTTGTGCTTCTGGCTTCAGTCGCAGCCCGTATGCACCGTAAACTTCACTGAATAACGTCACCGCCTGGTACGCGCCCAGCCCCTGCTGCCGGCTGAACCCCAGAAATTCGGCCGTTTCCATCGAGCCATCAGCGAACATCCCTTCTGTCTGTTTATCACCCAGAAAAGTGCGTCCCACCTCACGTGAAATCGTATTAAAACCGTTCACCACGATGATGGCCCCGGCCACCACGCCAAGGGGTGTCATTGAAGACATCATCATTATCCCGCCAAAGATGGCCACGCCGGCGACAACCACGTCGACCGCAGAAATGATGTACCCGACAATTTTATTCTCGTCCCGGACGATTTTTACTTCCGCGTAAATCTTTGCATATCCTGTGCGCAGCGCCCTGGACTGCTCGAGCAGGCTGGTGTTCTCTGCCCGCAGTGCTTTTATGCAGGCCATACACTCATCATCCGTTCTGGCGCGGCGCGCCGCTTCAAACTGGGCCATGATGACCGATTTTATTTCGTCCACGAACTGCAGCCGCGTAAGACCATCCTGCAGGTGCATGGCGGCCACAGTATTGGCCGTATTGACGAGTTTTCTGGCTTCCAGATTGATCATGGTTTCCGACCACGCCAGCCGGTTCTGGCCGGGGAATAATGCTGTGTCCATTTTTTCGCCTCAGTGTGTTTTCTTATTACAGCTTATTCCCGTTCGGGTATTTGACAACCCACTCACCATCCAGGGAAGAGCCGGTGAGCTGTGCGAACTGGCTCACTGAATGCCGCACAGCGGCATAAAGGCGCCTGACGATGCGAAATGAGGCACTCAGGAGAATGGCGCCGTCACCCGGCGAAGCCGGCTGCATGATAGACGATCGCTATTAACCCCCCCGTCCTGCAAAGCCATAACCCGCTAAAAGCGGCCCAGGAGCTTCTTTACGCGGTCGGAGTGGTCACGGCAAGGCCGAAGGCCGCAGACGGGGCGTATCTCCGCGTGCGAGCGTTTACGCGAGCTACGAGCGTGTTTGATGGTACTTCCGCTGGCCTGTTACAGCGATGCGGGGTTAGTTACATCATCCCTTTTAAAGCGGTGCAGTTCCGGGCCTTTGGCCCGGGGCGGCGCGGCTTTTCAGGACAGGTAGTGGGTACGGTGTCAGGCGGAGGCACAGAGGGGACCCGCCGCTTGCGGTGGGGGGTGCTTCGGTTCTGAGCGGCGTGGCCGAAGGCCACTGCAAGCGAAGGCTTATTCACAGAGCTGTGGCTCTTAACTTTAAAGGATCTGTATTGAAGTAAAGGAAGGTCACTACGCATACACGCTTCTGAATGCATCCATGGAAAGAATCCATTTGCATCTATATGGGGATAACCGAAAAAAGGATCGCTATTCCGCCGCGAGGATCGCGTTTCTGGCCAGACGTCGTCGATGCAGTGTTCACAAAACAGGCAATGGTTTCCTGCAGGCGTGCAGAAACCTCCGCAGTGAAGCGGAGGCTTACAGAGAACCGGAATTACTCCTGCTGTCGGGCTATCTTCCGTATCAGGGCCAGACGCTGGTTAACGAGCCTCCTGAACCCTTCCATGGTGATACCTTCATGCAGTCCCTGGCTCAGTTCATGCTGAAGCTGGCAGCTAATCTGGTGGCGCAGGGCTTTGTCGTCTTTTTTAACGGCAATCCGGGCAATCTTTTGCTTACGACGGATATCCTGTGCCGTTTTGCGTTGTTGCCAGGTGATTTCCACCAGTTTTTCGCGTTGCAGGCGCGAGGCTTCAGATTTGGTCAGAGGTTTCTGGCCTTTTTTAGCCAGCCCCATGTTCTGCCAGGCCAGCTGCTGATTACTCGCTTTCTGCCAGGCCTGGGCAGAACTGCCGACCATGTCGAAGAAGCGATCGGTAACCTGGATATCTGCCGGGAAATACTGACGGGTCACTTTATCCCATAACAATTTGTAGGTAATGACGCCGTAAGCGGCCAGATCATGCGCGGCCCGGGTTGCCCGTGTGATAGAGGTATTACCGGCTTTTGAACAGGTGGACAGACCCGCTTCATGGGCAAGGGTGGTAAAACTAACGGGGATAGTGCCGCTGATTATGTTGAGATGGTACACCATCGCATGCGCCAGTGCGTTGATAGCACGTGCACGGTGTTTGTTGAAATGCCGGGCGCGTACCATCAGCTTATTGGTTTTATGGTGATACGCATCGTAATAGTAAAACCCTGTCCAGCGGGAAACATCCCGGTCAGACACTTTTTCGATCAGGGTTTTGTTGAACGCCGGCAGTTTATGTTTATGGTGTGCAGGGCGAGTAAACGCCGGTGTGGCATTAACCACGTAGCACTGTCTGACGTGTGGATGTAATTGTTCAGTCACCAGACTCCATACTTATGGCGTGCTGGTATTGTGTTATGTGATGCATGCGTTATAATCCTTCACAGGCAAAGCGCCTGCTTTATGACCCCTCGAACTCTACTGAAGCCGCCAAGTTTCGTATAGAATTCGGGGGGTTTTTGCATTCAGGCTCCGGCAAATCTGACGGAACCTTCTCCCGGGCGTTTTACGGATACACCCTATCCTGGTAATCCTTAATCCCGTTGCCCGTTCGCATGTACAGGCATCGAGTCGCGATTTCATTCCTGCCCTGAATAAAGTGTCCCACCACAAGACGCCCCATCCAGCCGGATAACCGGTTTGAGATAAGTCAGAAATCTATGTTCATTAACTACAAATCACCCCACCACAAGGCTTTTGCAGCAAACTGAGTCTACCCAATTGCCATACCGTTTTCTAGCCAAAATAGATCGCGTGGTAAGTAACAGGATCAAATATTTGGTCATTACTGGAAAAAACTGGCAACGCTCCCTGCCATCATAATGCAGGAAGTGGGATACATGCGCGATGTACTGTCTTAACCGATAACCGTGAGGGCGCATGAGGTATCCTCATGCGTTCGAGGGGTTGGACAAGCCCGGGAACCGGGCGCGTTCAGGAAAGCTGTGACTGCCGTCAGGGTATTTCTGGCGGGATTTTACCGCTGACGGCAATGTGCCAGGTGCTAATTGCGGGCTTTCTTAATCGCCGCCAGGATCTGTTCAGCACTGGCCAGTCCGGGGAAAACCGTGATGGTTTTCGGTGTGGCCCCCTTCACCGGCATAACAATGAGTCCTGGTGTACCGGTCAGCTCAAGCGCCTGTGCCAGTGCATTGTTGTTTTCAAGCAGACTTCGGTCATCCCCTTGCTGTCTTTCCGTGACACCGGCGGCCTTCGCTGCCGTATCGATATCGTCGACCGTCAGCTGGCCTTCATTATGCCCTGAGCGGTAAAGGGCGTTGTGATATGTCAGGTATCCGGCCGCCCCCTTCTGCTTCCAGACATCAAGACCGCGCAATGCCGCTTTCTCAGAGTTCTCCCAGTGTGAGGCGAAAATCGGCCATTCCTTAAAGATGTAGCGTACACCCGGGCTGGCTTTCATCACTTTCTCCAGCTCCGGAGCCAGCTTGCTGCAGTAGATACACTGGTAATCGAAAAATTCAATCACGGCTACGTTTGCGTTATCCGGACCCACGACGGGCGTACCCGCGTCACGCAGCAGTGCCGGCTGGTTATCCATCACTCTCAGCGTGAGGGCCATCTGCTGGCGTTCCTGCTGTTGCTGCTGCAGCTTCTGACTGACCTGGACCAGTACCTCCGGGTGTGCCACCAGGTAGTCAGCGGCAATTTTTCCTATCTGAGCCTCTTCTGCGGGCGTGAATACCGGCGAAGGTGCTGCCTGCAGGGGAGTTATTGAGATCAAATTGTATGTTGTAACTAATAAAAACAGTGTCTTTTTAAGCATCATGGCGGGTTTCCTAGCGTTCTTTCTGAATAGTGGGGGTACGACCGGGTTCATCGTGCTCGATGGCGCGCCCGCGCTCATGCACGTCCTGCGGGATATCAATGCGTTTTTGTTCCGCCAGTTCACCGGCAACCCGTTCTGCAGCCCGTGAAAAGTCCCGGGTTTCCTGTGAACGGTCCGGGAGCGGGATACTGTCGATATCGATGCGCACATCGGGTACGGATCGCACCGCTCCGGCGACCCGTGCAATCGTCTCTTTATCCACACTGCGGGGTTCCGCAGAACGGGACGGTTCGGGGATAACAGACGGAATGTCCGGTACCGGCTCAGGGGGAATAACGATTTTCTCAGGCTCCACGGGGGCTTTTCTGAGTGCGTCGGCCTGCCGGCTGGCCAGGTCAGTTTCAGCCTGACGCTGTGCAATCAGTGCCTCGCTGGCTCTGTCCACAGCCCCGCGCATATCCGGCTCGCCCTGAACCGGCGGTACCGGAGGCAGCACGGTTTCAGCCATGCCCTCTTTCACCGCCTGCGCCCGGGCAGCATCCGCGGCCTGGTCAGTCCCTTTACTGACTTTCAGCATCCAGGGTGAGGGCCGCTCTTCCCCTGTCTGCCAGACCACACCGTCACGCGGGTGCTCCCGGGCAGTGTTAATCGCTGCGGCAAGCTCCTTCACCACATGCGTGTTTCCACTCTCGCTGCGCTGCAGAACAGCACCTGATGCGCCGTCGGTGGCGACCATGCGCAGCGACCCCTGAGTCAGTTTGCCGTTGTCACTGGCGACCAGAGACACCAGGGCCAGTCCGGCGGTTTTGCCATTATCATCATAGAGGGGCAGTGCCATCGCCGGCTCCGGGAACCGCTTTGTCGCCGGAATGATACGGGCTGAAAGGCGGTGGCCATCGACCCCTTCATGCCGTGACCAGGTCCTGCCGATGGCCGTTTTACTCACCGGCTGCCCCATCGCCCAGATAAGGCGCGCCTGTTTACGTTCCGTCTCGGGATGCAGGGCATCATGCGCCGTTTTGGTCTGGTACTCGGGAGATTTGACCGACTGGACCCATTTCTCCGTCCCGTCTGTGTATATCTGGACATGTTCTTTCGCGCGCGATGCAGAAATATAAAACGCACGCTTCGTGGCCAGATACTGGCGCCCGCCCTCGGTCCCCTCAAGCGAGATGACATAATCACTGCTGGCCCCCTGCGAGCCATAACCGGTTACTGCCCAGGCATAATCGATATGCTGCTCCGCCCGTGCCTCAGACGGGTTAATGACCTTCACACCGGAGGCCCCTTTCATGACGATGTCACCGTTGTCCCTGATGGCATCGACCGTAAAACGCTGACTGGCCGTCTGGCCACGGTTACGGTCCGTGGCGGTAAAGCGCAGTTCTGCGCCGGTACGCACCTCAATCTGGTTGCGGGTAAACAGCTCCACATCGCCGATCAGCAGTTCGCGTGGCGAGTAGAGGCCAATCTTCCCGTCCTCGTTTTTTACCGTCACCATTGCACCATTGCGGTCGACGGCAATCACGTCCTGGTAGACGTCCCCGCGTTTGACCACCATACCGGATGCCCAGGCACTGGTTTTATTGAACTCATGGCGGGTATGGCTGATTTTTTCCAGCACAGGCACCATCACTGCCTTCTCGCCCAGCACCCCCTGCCCGGCCAGCTGGCTGAAGATGCCGCCATTAATGGCCTGACGGTCTGCATTGAGCTGTGCAATTACCAGAGTACGCGAACGCACCTCAGGTGTGCGCGACATCCAGTCAGCCACGATGGCGTCTGTCGGTTGTTTTGTTTCCTCAATGCCCGTCAGGGGAACGGTGAATGTCGCCTCCGGACGGCGTGTAACCTTATCCGGAGGCTGCGATTCGAGACGCTTTAGTGCCGCATCAATGCGGTTGTCGATAATGTCATGGATGGCATTTTTCAGACTGGTATCCTTCTGGCGAACAATCTGCTTCATGATGGCCACATCCATCGGACTGCGCTCCTGCGCCAGTTTAAACGGCGCACCGGACTCAATCGCTTCGAACTGATCAATGTCCCCCATTGATACACCGCGTCCCCCACCGGCTTTAATGGCCAGATACGCAGCGGCCATATCCTGGTTGCCCAGCATCGAGGATTCGTCCATCAGGAAGACCTGGTGACGGTAGTCCGGTTTTTCGCCGGCAGCGACCATCTGCTCATGCTCCACCAGAAAGGATTTGACCGTCTGCGCCCCGACATCCACGTCCCTGAGCTCCTTCACCGCCTGGTGAGTCGGCGCGAGCCCCCGTAACAGTGGCCGCGCCACGTCTGGCAGCGTATCGACAGCCGCTTTCACTGCCCGGACCTGCGTGGTCTTACCCACCCCGGCATAGCCCTGGATGCCGGTAAACTGGTCTGTGCTGCGCAGGACCAGCAGCGCAGCGTCCTTCTGTCCGGACGTCAGGCCGTCGAGCAGCGTCATGTCGACCTGCTCCAGTAACGGCTCCTGGGTACCTTTACCTTCCGTGATGGCCGTGATAATGGATTTCTCCATCTCGAAGGTGGCGCGCGCCACCAGAAACGGTTTACCCCTGCCCGGAACCCGGATGAGATCACCGTCCTTAACCATGCCTTTTATTTCCAGCCCGATGGTCATCATATCCGGATGAAAACGCGCAGCGGCCACCGCCAGCTCCACTTCACCAAAGAGAACGGTCTGCTGGTCTTCAATGGCCCGGTGAACGGCCAGTGCGGCCTCACTTTTGACATTGTCCCGCAGCTGCGCCACAGCGTCGCTGGCGTCCTCTTTGCCACTGAGTTTCTGAACAAGCTGAAGAGGTGAACTCTCGGTACGCATCCGCTGCAGCCAGGCCTCAGCCTTGTCCTGCGCTTCTGACGTAAAGATTTCGGCCTTCACGCCGGACTGGGCCAGCGAGTTCATCGTCTGGCCCGTGATATCACGGGCGTTGAGGGCCGCCAGTACCGTGCCGGATTCATTGTCCCGGTTACCCGGAGACGCGACATAACCGTGAGAGACATACAGCGGACGGTCAACAGGCAGGGACACGCTTTTCCCTTCCCGGGTGGCTTCAATGCCCTTGCTGCTGATGGCCGTCACGGTCAGCCGGTCTTTCGCTTTCAGTCCGGCCTGTTTATCCCCGGCCACCGCAATCAGCTTCTCACCCGGCACCACCGACAGGTTCTCGCTGTTAAACAGCCGCCAGTCTGCTGACAGGTCGCCGATTTTCTGGCGGACCAGTACGCCGTCGCTGTCAATCAGGGACAGCACACGGGTGTCCTCGTGAACCCGGTCAATGACGAAGTGGCGCGTTTCTTTTTCGCTGCGGTCTTCCAGCACCTGACCCGGGCGGTAACTGCCGGCCATTCTGCGGGTTTTGTTGTCCAGCCAGACAGGCGTGCGTGCTTCCACGGTGACACCGTCACGTTCAAGCTGTCCGGCATTCTGCAGCGCATCACGGATGAGGCCGGTCATCTGCTTCTGCTCACGCTGGCCGATGACAATGGCCGTGACCGGCTCGCTACCGGCGCTGAGCTCAGCAAAACGGTTAGCCATCGCTTCGTAGCGATCGCGCTTATCGCTGATACTGACGACCGACGCCTCCAGCCCGGGGGCTGGCTCGGTACGGCGGCTGCGCACCACCCCCGCCGACTCGAGTACCGACATGGCATTGCCGTTCGCCTGACGGCCGGCACTGTCCAGGAAGATAAGCTGCGCGCCTTTATCCCGCGCCTCACCCAGCAGAACCAGGGTTTCCTTGAGGCCCAGCCGTTCAGCACCCTCGATGACCAGCGTACTCTGCGGGGCAAGACTGAAATCCGTGCTTAACACCTGTTGACGCCCCATGATTTTTTCCCGCAGCGCGTCAGACTTGGCCAGCGACACCGACCGCTCCGCCGAGCTGGCCAGAACACGGACTTCGCGACCGTGAGAGGCTGAGACGGCACTGATTTGCTCAGTCAGTTCGCGAATGCCGGCAACACCTTTCGGGGCATTCATCAGCACAAGCGCATCGGTTTCCACCACGCCCAGTGCCGCCGGGGCGCTCTGCCCGGGCCGACGGAAACTGACCACTTTCGCATCGCTGAGATGGTCCTTACTCAGCGCCTGGATAGAGAGCTCATCCAGCAGATGGTTACGGGAGGTGAATACCCCCTTTTCGCTGTCCAGCGGCACAATCATCCCTTCGCGAAGCGACGCGTCGATAGCAGCCTTAAGCTCTTTCACATCCGGAATTTTGTCGCTGAATTCGGTGGTGCTGAGCATCAGCTCGCCCCAGGTAAAACGGGTTTTGCTGTCACTGAGCTGAGAGATGGCCATCTTCACGGCACTGGCCACCTCCGGACGAACCTCGGGAACAGTCCGGGCCGCCATCCCCGGGGGCGATTTTTCCCCCTGTTCCTGTTTAAGTTCTTCTGTTTTCAGCGTTGGTTCGGCATTTTCTTTTACTGACAGGTGGTTTTTCTCATCAGCGGAGACCGGTTTCCCATCCGGTCTCTGCCCATCCCCCTCCGTCGATTTTGCCCGGGAGTCCACGTCATCCCGCTTAATGACTTCTGCGGTACCCAACCGGCTATCATTCGCGGGTTCCGGACCGGCATGCGCAGGTGATTTCTCGTCGTTCGCCGGCTTAACACCGCCGGTGTTCTTCTCAGGGGCAGGGACCTCCAGTCTGACCGGACGGGAAACGGCAGGCTCCGTGACCGGTTCACGCGGAACCACGCTCGCCTGGTATTCCCGGATATTCCAGCCCTTTTCCGTCATCTGGCCAATCCAGCGCTCCATCAGGCGCAGCCGGGACGGGTCGACTTTCGCCCGGCGTGTATCCTTTGCTGCCACGTCGCGGCTGCGTAGCGTGGCTTCCGCGCCCACCGCACCTTTAACCTCACGGCCACGGGACGAAAACTCTTCACGGATCTCTGCCGGCACGCCCTTAATTTCCCACATCCCGTGGGGACCCACTTCCTCCACCTCATGGCCCAGCGCTTCAACACGTTCACGCAGGGTATGGCGGTATATTTTCCCCAGCGTGACCTGCATTTTCATGACCGTCTCGATAAAACCGGCATCGTGGATTTTATCCGTGGCCAGCGCTTTCCATTTCCCGTTCAGCTCCGTCATGTTGGCAACCAGCATATGGGTGTGCAACTGTGGATCGAGATTGCGGGAGGTATCGTGTGTAAAGAGCGCGGCCACCAGTTTTCCGGTCTGAACGATGGACGTTTTACCGTTCACCGTTTCCCGGGCAGAGATCAGTTTTTCCACATAGCTCGCCGCCACACGGACGGCATCCTGGTGGGCTTTTACCATTTCCTTGTCGCCCCCGATAAGACCCAGTATCGAGACACTTTTCGGTGCGGAGAAGGTAAGGTCGTGGCCTGGCCGGTGAACATGGTTGCCGTTGATTTCTTTACCCAGACGGGAACCGTCCGGCAGCCGTCCCTCGAGGACGGCCGTCAGCGTATCGCTTCTGACTTTCCCTTCCAGCCCAAGCGCGCTGGCGCCTTCACCCAGCCATTCACTTTCCAGCTGGCCGAGAAAATAATAGTTATCCGAGTTGCCGTAGTAGGATGCCGCATCACCGGCAGAGGCGACTGGCGCGACTGACATCATAATTCGTGCTCTCCTTCATCTTCATAACGCTCCATGTCCAGCTCACTGAAACCGGGGTCACTCTGGTCGCGATGGCGCAGGATGTTTTCTTCCTCATCCGCCATACGCCGGTTGGCTTTCGGGGCATCGTGGCTTTCCTGCTGCGTCGGGTTTTTCCCCGCTGTGTTTATCTGCAGTCCCCCCTCCGCCAGCTCCGTTATTTCCATGCTCAGCTCCTGCGCTTCGCCACCGCTTTCGGTGTCGTCGGCACCGTCGTTCTGCGCAGCCGGCAGTTGCTGGCGAAGGCGGTTAAGCCGGTCAAATGGATTAAAGGCTGCTCCCGTAGCCGGCTTTTCGGCTGATGCCGGGATATCCGGCTGTACCGGCGATGAGCGGGTTTCCGGGGCGGGCGTCGAAGGTTGTGTATTCAGGGCCTTTTCTGCACGGGACACCGTACTGAGCGGCGCACTCGTCCGTGGCCTGGCAGGTCTGAGCGCCACGACGTTATCCGCAGGAAGGGGTTTCTCTTCGTCAGGTTCGGCTGTGTTCTGCGGGACGACGACTGGCTCCACGGGGTGTTTCACCGCTGTGGGGACCGGCACAACAGGAACGTCCGTGGCCACATTGTTTGTGGGTACGGTTCTGGCCGGTGTCTGTGATTGCTGTGGCGGTTGTCCGGGTTGTGGCTGACTGGCTTTCGGTGCCTTTTCTCCTCGTTCCATCACTTCGTCGCCGGTCGGGAATGACAAGCCAGCCAGGGCAGCTGAGCGCTCATTTTCCCGTACCAGTTTTTCCAGCTCCGGACTGAGTGCATCGCGGAAGTCACGCTCAATAAAACCGGGGTGGATTTTCTTCATCTTCCGGTATTTCAGCCCCAGCTTAACAACCGGGTATTCGCCAGGTAACCTGACGTAAAACTTCAGGTTCGGCAGTCTCATAACCTGCTCATAATCAACGATGGGTTCTCTAACCCGCTCCTTGCCGATTGACACGCCGTCACGCACAGAATCCATACCGTAGCTGTTTTGTTCCCGGGCTTCCTTACGTCGTTGAGGACCCAATTCTTTTTCAACAATTTCTGCGACTTCGGAGCTGGGTGAACGGCCATACATGCGCGTGTTAAGCAAGTCAAAAATGGATTTGGCCTGCTCACGACCATAGACATTAATGAGCTGCGGCATGTTCTGAATACCAATGACAAAGCAGCTACCGAATTTTCGCCCCTCAGCCAGAGTCTCTGCAAACTGCGGGATTCGTTGGAGGCTGGTTTTCTCATCAAAAATAAACCACACCCTGCGGTCGGGGTTCTCACCCATACTCTGTAAAAACATTGTCGCCATAGAGACCCACATGGATATCAAAGGGCGTACGCTCTGACGATGCCGGGCCAGGGTTGAAATAAACAACCAGCTGTTGCTGTGCTCTTCGCTGGTCATCCAGTCCCGGATGGTAAATTCTGGACGGGTCCCGTCATCAAGTCCCTGCAGATAACGCAGTGCCTTCGCATAGTTGGTCACAACAGAACGGATAGAGATGGCCGTTTTTTCAATTTTTTCTTCCACCAGGTTGGCAGACGGGGTGTTGGCCAGGTATTCGCGCAGACTTTTCATGCTGAGTGACAACAGCGTTTTGAGGAACTTCTCAATGCTGCGATCGGGATCCGTTGACATGCGAATCGCCAGGTCGGACCAGATTGTCCTGGAACTGGATACCCAGAATGGGTCAGATTCCCCTTCGACGGGTATCAGGCTGGCGGCCATATTTTCATAATCGACCACATCGACACACTCACCCCACAACTGCCAGTTGGCACAGCGATCGTCATGCGGGTTCAGGATGAAATCTGTTTTCGGGTTGTAATGTGTTTCGGTGAAGGTGCATCCGGAATCGTAGATAATCGCGCGGTCACCACGTTTGCGGATGTAATCAAGCAGCCAGCGGATGATCGTGGATTTCCCAACATTGATTGTTCCATGGATCAGGAAATTCATGATTTCTGCATTCTTTACCATGTGCAGGTCGCCAACCCGCAAATCGGAGCACTCACCGCTTTTACGCAATAGCCGGTTCACTACTCCTGGCTTGTCAGTGAGCGTCATGCCGGAAATGAATTCGTCCTCACTCTCCTTTCGCCCAATCCGGCTGATGTACCCGCTGATGCCGGCGAAGACGAACGCACTGAAAATAGCGCTAACCAGCGCAGCGGACTGCAGCTGTGCGAGCACGCGCTCCCCCATCACCTGCATATACGCATCGGTCAGTATCTGCGGCAGGGTCATTTTGATGATCAGGGCGGTGCCTGTCGGGGCATAGAAGTAATGGATGTCGTAGAGTTTCCCCTGACCTGCGGGGATGAGATCGAGAAAGCTGCTGTTTATCCAGGCAAACCAGTACAGGCTGCCGTTATCCAGGACTTCCTGCGGGGTACGAAGCAGAAAAATCGCTGACGCCAGAATGGCAAACAGGATGAACACCCAGAATCCTATCCAGTTGTTCACCTGCAGAAACATGCGCCAGCGATAGGCCGTCATCTGCCCACCCTGGGTGAGATTTTTGCCTGCGAAAGTGCTCATAGATTTTGTCCAGACAACATCACACCACCCGAAACAACAAGCGGGTCGTGTTCAGTGAAATATCAGACGCGCTCGCCGCAGGCCGGACAGCGCAAAGCGATATCCGGCGAGGAAGCGAAACGTCCACGGAATGAAAGGGGGCACATACGCCCGGTGTTACAGAAGGAAAGCGGTACTACAGAGGTGGAGCTGGATGGTCACAGAAGACCAGAATGAAAAGCAGTGGCATGGCCACTGCTTATAGTGAATTACATAATGCCGGCGACTGATTTCGCCAGTTGGGCCTCGAGCACCGGTTTGGCTTCTTCGAATTTCAGGTTGACCTTATTCGCGTTCGACACGACGCGGGTCTGGTATTTCTGGCGGTTACCTTCCTCCGTGCTGGTCTGCACTTTCACACCCGATGTCCCCTGCTTAAGTGCCGCCACATTGTCGGTGGTCACCTTCGCTTTGGTGCGCTCGGAAATTTGCAGGTCTGTGACCATCGTGAAATTGACGTCTTCCACCATAGCATCAGCGGCTAATCCCACCAGACCGGTTGCCAGCCCCACGCCCAGCGTGGTACCCGCAGAGCCAGTGTTATAGGCAGCAATTCCGGCGCCCAGCGCAGCACCGGTGGCCGCACCTTCATAACCGGTATTCAGGAATCCCTGTGCCTGACGGAGGTCCATTTTGTCTGCTTTGAGCACATTAGCCTGAACCCAGTAATAAGCGGCATCCGGCGAGCTGGTAACTTTATAGCCTTTCGCAGTAAGGTCATTCGCAATTAACGTCTGAAGGTTGGACATATCCTTATCAGAGGTATTTCGGACCTGGATAAATACGGTTTTTTCGCTGGATGGCTCCAGCCATACCGTCTGGCTCATTTGAGTTTTTACGTCCAGATTACGTTTTTTGACTGCCGTGGACATTGCGCCACAACCGGTCAGAGTAAATGCAGAGAGTACAATAGCCGCAACAATTGTTTTATTCATCAATAAGAGTCCTTCGTAGATTTGAGATCCAGATGCTTCAGGCAATTCTGTAGAAGTATCGGAAGGAGAATGGGATTCATTAGAGGAAAAACAAAAGCCTCGTCAAGTTAACGAGGCTTCCATGATATAAATCAAAATTTATTATATTTTCCTTACAACGGCTGATAATTTGTTCATCATAGGAATCAAGCCATATCTAGCTGTCTCTGTGCTGAGAGCAATCATTGTTATAAACAAAAAGCAAACCAGTGAAATTGGCGTCACAAAGATAGCATATGGGTTAATAAAACCAACAACCATAGCAATAACATTAATAGCAAAAAGTAAAAAAATAAAAAACCTAATCTTTTTAACTATCTTCGAAACTATAACTGATTTTTCCTTAAGTTCATCACTTACCGATAGGTATAACAATGTGTTGGGGTATATGAACAACATCATAAAAATACCGATCACCAAGGTCGCGCCACCAAAAGATAAAAGGTAGTCAGTTATGAATGACAGGAAATTATCACTTACTACTTCATTTATACCATGTGACTTTATAAAAATACCAACCGCAGTTAAAAAATTCAGTGCAACACACACTCCAGGAATAAATCCAGCATATCCCCAGACCTTAGCTGCCGATGGAATTTTTTTTGATCTATTGTCTAGAAGGTCACTGATAAGCAACAAATCATTGTCAATATCATCATATGTCATAATCACCTCCAGTTAACCTGCTTTTTCCTGAGTTCTTCAATTTTTTGCTTATGATCAGCTTGCTCATCGGAATAAATTAAATCGGAACCTGTTTTCTGTTTAACATCAGCTAACGCCCGACTTTCCTTAAATATGGCTTGAACATTATCTTGCTCTCCCTTCAATATATCACTGGATGTCTGAACAGTGGATTGTTTTTTATCAATTTCGCCAGCAGATTTGTTGATATTTCGTTCATTAGGGAAGGTGCGATTTAATCGGTGGGGTTCAGTGGAGTCCTTAGCTGTATTAGCCTTACCTTAGCTGAGCTGTA
>NZ_CBFFRL010000103.1:0-17038 GCF_965644215.1 Phytobacter sp. V69 | reverse complement strand
ATTCAGGCAACCGTCTGTGGTGTTTGCAGAGCTAAGATTGGCGGCTTAGCGTTGCACTTCGGAGTTGAATCCGCCTTATAGATAAAATAATGATGGTAAAAATGCTGGTAAATAATAACATTATTTACATTAAGCCAATAACAACAGGAGTCACAGATGAAGTTCGAGTCCAGTCAGAGGAGCCATATTTTAGTTTCGGGACATCCTTGTGAGTCCGGAAACGTTAAAAAAGACGTTATTTTTTTACCCGGCAACCTGCAAAGGTTACCGGTTTTTTTACGTCTATAGTTTTCTATGACTTCACGGTTTGTTGAGAAAATAGAGTCCCATCTGCGGCATTACCCGATACCGCTATCCGCAAGATCAAACCCAACGATTCAACGCTCTGGTACATGACGTACCGCATTTCCGACATATCTCGTGACTTGCGCTAACAGGCAAACCGCGTATTTTCACGTGCAATCGACAGGAAAGCCTTAACCGCGCCACTGTTCTCGATCTTGCGGCTGATCAGCATCAGATTAGCCGACAGTTCCGGAGCATCCAGCGGACGGTACACCAGCCCTGGAATAGAAATATTCAGCAGCGGCTCCGGTACCAGCGCCAGTCCTTGTCCCGCCGCCGCCAGAGTCAGGACACTCAGGGTGCTGGAAGTACGATGTGCGATCTGAGGTACCCGGCCCAGTATGCGGGTGAGCGCCGTGTAAAGCGGCTCATCGGCATTGTGGGCATCGTAAAAAATAATCGGTTCATCCACCAGCATATCCACCGTCAGAGAAAACCTGGCGGCCAGAGGGTGATCGTCGGCAATCGCCACCAGACGATTCCAGACCCCGACTGTTTCAGACATCAGCCCCGGAACATGGAGATGACTGTGATCCGGCGTATAACCAATATCGAGCTGCCCGAAAAGGATCGCATCCGCCTGCAACAGCGGCGCCACTTCGCGTACTACCAGTTCGGCATCAGGATAGGCCTTGCGAAACGCTCGCAGATCTTTGGTCAGTTTACCGCTGAACACGGCATTTCCGGCAAAACCGACGCGCACCCGACCGCTTTCACCCCGTATCGAGCGCTGCACCGCCAGCCGGGCGTTTTCCGCTTGATCCAACGTGCGCTGTGCTTCTACCTGCAACAATCGTCCAGCTTCGGTCAACACCACTTTGCGGCTGGTACGCACAAACAGCGGGCCGCCCAGCTCCTCTTCCAGCGCTTTGATTTGCATGCTGAGCGCAGGCGGTACAATGTTTAACCGCTCGGCGGCACGACCGAAATGGCCCTCCTCCACGACGGCGAGAAAATAGCGCAGATGACGCAGGTCCATACGCAGCCCTTATCATTCATTTAAACTGAACAATTGCTCAGTTTCATCTATTGGATTTTATCTTTAACCGCACTCAAAATGAAGTTCATCTCATTCAGGAGTCAACACGTCATGCATACTTATCTGGAAGATCGTCAACAAATTACTGACCTGCTCACAGGATGGATTCATCGCGATTTGGCCGAGTGGGATCAACTGCGCGATCTGTTCCACCCTGACGGCACCATCGAGATCACCTGGTTTGAAGGGCTGGCCAGCGATTTTGTCGACGGCTCAATGCGCATGGGCGCATCAGACGCGCGCACCAAACATCTGATCGGCACGCCGGTGGTCACCTTCAATGCCGACGCAACCAAAGCAATCGTCGAAACTAACGCGATGATCATTGCTGAAAACGTGAAGCTGAATATCGGCTGCACCACCCACAACCGCTTTTACGACATGGCGGAAAAACGTAACGGTGTCTGGAAGCTATTCCACCGCCAGAGTGTCTACGATATGGGCAGCTTCACCTTCCCGCTTGGCGTGGTCGATATCGATCAAGAGACGGTGGCGAAGTACCCGCGCGAATATGCAGCACTGGCTTATCTGCTGGAGAAAAGTGGCTTCCCGGTTAATCGCGTCTTCGCGACCCGCGGTAGCGACCTTGAGAAGCAAATGAAGGAAGCGGGTCTGCGCTGGCTGGCAGCCTGACACTTCGGCCTGCTATCTGAGTGCAGCTGGCCGCGAAAAAAAACCTGTAAACAAAGCGAAGGAAACGCATGAAAACTGGATTCACACGCAAAAAACTGATGGCTCTGTTAATCGCCACATCGTTGCTGCCCGTCGCTGCGTCGGCCACCCAAACGCTCATCTACAGCGATCATGAGCCACTGGGCGGCATGCGCACGCGTTTTATTAACGACGTGTTTTTCCCGGCGATTGAAAAAGAATCGCAGGGCCGCCTCAAGGTCGATGCTCACTGGGGCGGCGAGCTTAACACCAGCTATGAGGCGTTAGGCAACGTCAGTAAGGGCGATGTCGATATGGCAACCGTTGTGCCGGAATACTCCGCCGACCAGATGCCACTGCATCAGATCTTCAAAAGCTTCCCCATCGGCCCTACTGGCGCACGACAGGTCGATTTCTTCCGCCGCGCCTACGCCGATATCCCAGCATTTCCGGCAGAGCTGAAGAAAAACAATGTCGTGAGCGTTTTTCTGCAAACTGGCTATCCGCTGGCCTTTTTCAGCCGCAAAGCGATGCCGGATCTGGGTGAGATTAAGGGCGGCACATGGCGCTCTGCCAGCTTCTGGCACCGGGATTTTCTGCAAAACGCGGGGGCGATACCGGTCACCATGCCCTGGGGCGAACCAACCTATAACGCGCTGAAAACCGGTGCGATTGACGGCATGATGCTGAACGTCGACAGTGGTTATGATTTGAAAGCGTATCAGTACGCGCCCAACGTGCTGATTTCCAAAGATCTGTGGCTCGGCCACCTTTACATTCTGGCGATGAACGAAAAAACCTGGGAAAAGCTCACTACGGAAGACCGGGCCGCTATCCAGCGTGCAGCGCAAACGGCGTATCAGTCGCTGGGCTCGGTGATGGACAGCAGCGTTAACACCCAGATAGACGATTTGCGTAAAGCTGGCGCCACAGTGCAGATCCTGAAACCACAGGAGGTGACGCAATGGCAAACCACCACCCACTACCAGGCCGTGCAGGCTAAGTGGATCAAAGAGCAGGAAGTGAAAGGCGTCAAAGATGCGGGAACGGTGATGAAGCAGATTAACGCCATCATGAATGACGCTATGCAGTAGAAGCCAACTTAAAAACCGTTTCTCTTCCCGAAGGGGCGCTGTGGGTTCGACAAACCTGCCCCTGGCGTTTATCCTTTTCTAATGTTTCCCCGGGACATGCCGATACTATTGTGAGGCTTTGTCCTCGCACTGTTAGATTTTTCGTTTGTTAACAATAGGATGATCGAAATGGATACGTTACAGATCGCATCATTATCGACCAGTCTCAGTGCTTATAACCTCCAGAACCAGGTCAGCACCGTTGTCCTGAGAAAAGCGCTGGATAACCAGGAAGCGACGGCAACCGGTATCATTAATCAGATACCTCAGGTTCCGGCAAATCCGTCAATTGGTCGTCACGTTAATACCACCGCATAATCCGGTTAGCCCAATGGCGCTTGCGTGAATTGGGCATTCCAGAGTGAGTATGCTGCCAAGCCCGCCTGACGCGGGCTTTTTTATGCCTACGCTTTTACAGACTCGCTTTGCTCAGCCCATTGTTTTGGGCCGACTCGCTGATGTTCACCGGCATTCCGGAGCGACGCTCAAGCACTTCGGCCGCCCGCAGCGCATCAACCCCTTCGCCTTTGATCACCGCATGCAGCGCAGGCGTAATCGGCAGCGGGACTTTGTTTGTGGATTCAAACTCGGCGCGATTGCGCGACAGTGGCTCATGGACTTCAACCCAGCGGCTGCCGTCCGGCTCCACGGTGGCTTTCACCGGCTGGTCAATAATCTGCACACGGGTGCCTACCGGCACATTGTCGAAAAGATATTTGATATCGTCGTTACGCAGACGAATACAGCCCTGACTTACACGCAACCCGATACCAAAATTGGCATTGGTCCCGTGAATGGCGTACAGCTTGCCGATGTAGATGGCATACAGCCCCATCGGGTTGTCCGGCCCGGCGGGCACCATTGCAGGCAGGGTTTTCCCCTCTTTGGCATATTCACGGCGGGTATTTGGCGTAGGAGACCAGGTTGGCCCCTCTTGCTTACGTTCTACTGCAGTCACCCAGTTACGCGGCGTTTCGCGCCCGGCCTGACCAATGCCAATCGGCAGGATCTCCACCGTATTGCTGTCTTTGGGGTAGTAGTAAAGGCGCATTTCGGCGACGTTCACCACAATGCCCTGACGTACGGTGTCAGGCAAAATGATCTGCTGTGGTATCACCAGTTCAGAACCCGCTTTTGGCAGGAAGGGATCAACGCCGGGGTTAGCCTCCAGCATGTTACTCAAACCCTGGCCGTACTGCGCGGCAAAGGCCTCCAGCGGCTGAGTATTGCCCTGAGGCACCGTGACAACCTGCACGCTGCCGACCAGACGACTCCCTTCAGGTGGTAACGGATAGCTCACCGCCAGCGCACTCTGGCTGGCAAGCAAAATAAACAGACCATAAAACAGTTTCATACGACGCATGATTTCCTTTCCTCAGACGCGACAGGCGTAGCCTAATCATAGTCTTTTTTATCCCTGTCTCGCTAATGCGCGCGGCTTATACCACAACTGGAAAGTTCAGAACGCAGTTTTCCCCTTCCCTATTCTTCGCTTGCTTAGCATTTCAATTGCGCGTAGGCTTGCGACCAATTAAAACCAATCGGTCTAAATTATGAATAACGACGCATCCGTTGTACAAAAACCCCGTCGTGGCAGGCCTCCGAAGGTCGAACGCGAGTTTACCGACACCCGCCAGGAGCTGATCCGCTCAGGTCTGGAAGTGCTAACGGAAACCGGGTATTTGTCGGCCGGTATCGATGCGGTGATTAAAAATATTGCCGTGCCGAAGGGATCGTTTTACCACTGCTTTAAGAGCAAACAGGAATTCGGCCTGGCGGTACTGGCGGCCTACGGTTCCTTTTTTGCCCATAAATTAGACAAATTCCTGCTTGATACCATGCTGCCGCCGCTTGAACGAATGACGGCCTTTGTTTTTCATGCGGGTCAGGGCATGGCGAAATATCAGTTCCGCCGCGGTTGCCTCGTTGGCAACCTGTTGCAGGAGACGCCGCTCTTACCCGAAGAATTCCCCCAACGCTTAAAAGCGATCCTCGAAGAGTGGGAAACGCGCGTCGCCCGGTGCATTACCGAGGCGCAGACGCAGGGCGTAGTCCCGCAGGATGCCTCGCCGGAGAAACTGGCGCGGGTGTTCTGGTCCGGCTGGGAAGGCGCGGTGATGCGCGCCAAACTGTTCCAGTCCGCCGAGCCGCTGAATCAATACTGGGAATTCTTTTTGCACAGCATTACTAAAAAATAACACCTGCACAGGACGGCCTTGATGCCGAAAACCACAGTCAGACGAGGAAAACTCAGTCATGAAAGCTTTAGTTCTGGAACAGATTGAAAACAAAACCCTGGCAGCCGTGAAAGATATTGCCCTGCCTGCCCTCGCCGACGGCGATGTGCTGGTCGACATCGACTGGTCCAGCCTTAATTACAAAGACGCGCTGGCCATCACCGGCAAAGGGAAAATCATTCGTCAGTTCCCGATGGTGCCAGGCATTGATTTCTCTGGTCGCATCGGCGAAAGCCGCGATCCGCGTTTTGTCCCGGGCCAGTCGGTGCTCCTCACCGGTTGGGGCGTCGGTGAAAACCACTGGGGAGGCCTGGCGGCACAGGCGTGTGTGAAAGGCGACTGGCTGGTTTCCCTGCCGGACGCGTTAAGCGCGCGCAACGCAATGATCATCGGTACCGCCGGCTTTACCGCCATGCTGTGCGTGGACGCGCTGGTTGAAGCTGGCGTGAAACCGGAAAGCGGCAAAGTGCTGGTCACCGGTGCCAGCGGCGGCGTGGGCAGCACCGCCGTGGTGCTGTTGAAAGCGCTGGGCTACACCGTTGTGGCGGTTTCCGGTCGCGAATCGACCCACGATTTCCTGCGCCAGTTAGGTGCGGATGAAATTCTGCCGCGCAGCGATTTCGAAGAAACTCGTCCGCTGGAAAAACAGCTGTGGGCCGGTGCCGTCGATACCGTTGGCAGCAAAGTGCTGGCAAAAGTGCTGGCGCAGACCCACTACCGTGGCTGTGTTGCCGCCTGCGGTCTGGCGGGTGGCTTCGATCTGCCAACCACCGTAATGCCGTTTATCCTGCGTAACGTCCGTTTGCAGGGTGTGGATTCCGTGATGGTACCGACAGTGGAACGCGGTGCGGTCTGGGCGCGTCTGGCCAGCCTTCTGCCGGAAAGCTACTACCAGCAAGCGTCCACCGAAATCGGTCTGGAACAGGCGCCTGCCTTCGCCGCAGATTTC
The DNA here is from genome assembly GCF_965644215.1 of Phytobacter sp. V69. Taxonomy (NCBI): domain Bacteria; kingdom Pseudomonadati; phylum Pseudomonadota; class Gammaproteobacteria; order Enterobacterales; family Enterobacteriaceae; genus Phytobacter; species Phytobacter sp. V69. Next base: position 10,684 of record NZ_CBFFRL010000103.1, on the reverse strand, counting down.
CTGAGTAACAAAATTCAGGGCCGCACGCTGGTGAAAATCAACGGTTAATCCCTGCCCCGGCGCGCACTGTCGCGCCGGATCTTCGCAATACATCTTGATAACGCAAACCATTATCATTTAACCTCTGCGGCATAATAACGATTCATCGCATTACACCTGCATTGAGGTTTTCACTTGTCTGCGTTCGAGCGCTACTACACGGAGCTGTTCCGATTCCTGAGCAGGAAACTGCGCGACCGTCACCTGGCCGAAGAGTTAACCCAGGAGACCTTTAGCCGCGCCCTTTCCAGCACGCAGCAAATCTCATCCCATCGCGCCTTGCTCTACCACATTGCCAAAAACCTTCTGGTGGACAGATACCGCGACTCGCAGCACCGTTTATCCGCCGAAGAGATGCCCGATACCGACAGCCTGCTCGCACCGGGCAGCCAGCAGCCGGAATCACTCATCGAAAACCAGCAATATATCGCCAGCATCATCGCAACGATAGAAGCACTGCCGCCCCGCTGTCGTGAAGCGTTTATACTGCATCGCTTCGACGGACTCCCGCAAAACGAGGTGGCGGCCAGGATGGGGATCTCAACCAATATGGTGGAAAAACACATTATTCGCGCCATGCTTGCCTGCCGGGATTGCCGCCAGCAGTGGCAAGCCGTTGCGCCTTCAACAAATACTGAGGAAGCCCGCCATGGATAACCTGACTGTCGCCGAGCAGGCGGCGCGCTGGTTCCTGAAACGCCGGGAAGGATTGACCCCGCACGAACACCAGGCGTTTGAACACTGGTTACAAGAACCGGCGCATGCCGATGAATACCAGCAAATGCGCGCGCTGTGGCAGGACACGCTTGCCATTCCCGCGGCGGAAATTGAACGCTTACGCCCCGCGCCCGCGAAAAAACCGCTGCCGGTCTGGCGCTGGGGAGCAAGCGTTTGTTCCCTGCTGCTGCTCGCCACCGTGCTGTGGTTCCCGCTGCGCGACCAGTTTGCCAGCCCGCTGTACAGCGCCGCCTGGCAAACCGCCCGTGGCGAGCAGCTCCAGGTTAATCTGCCGGATGGCACCGTCATCAACCTCGATGCCGGTACGGCGCTACAGGTGAACTATTATGCCCATCGCCGGGAAGTGGTGCTCGAACGCGGGCAGGCATTCTTTAGCGTGCAGCATCTGCCGGAACGCCCTTTCGTGGTGTTCAGCGGCCCGTCCCGCGCCACGGTCATAGGCACCGCCTTTCAGGTGCGCTATTTGCCGCACTCCATGAGCGGTGATGGCGTTGAAGTGGCAGTCAGCGAAGGCGCGGTGCGCGTTGGCCCGCGTAACCGTTGGGAAAACGACTGGTGGCGCGCCATGCAGCATCTCAACCTCAGCGCCGCCGCGCACTATCTGACGGTACTTCACGCCGCCCAGCAAACCCGTAGCGATGCCACTGGCGCGCTCTATGCTCCGGTTGAGGCCCGCGATATTGCCGCCTGGAAAGAAGAACGTATCGTCTTCGACAATACCCGCCTTGATATGGCGCTGGCGGAGTTCGCTCGCTACGGTGATGTGCCGCTCCAGTTGGCCACTGATGAGGTCGCCGGGCTGCGGGTTAGCGGCAGTTTCGACGTTAACCGCGCGGCAAGCTTTGCCAAAGCGCTGCCGGGGGTATTACCCGTAAAAATAAAAACCATTAATAATCAAATCTTTATTCAACAAACGACGCTAACCCGAAAAAAAGAATAAAAAATTTACTATCCGACGTCAGGGTTTCGGCCGCCGCTACGCCTTCAGGAGAGAATGATTCTTATTACGTTGTTTTCTGGGGATGATGAATGGCACCTATTTCTGTAGTACGGACGTTTAAACTCAAACGCAGCGCGCTGGCGCTGCTGCCAGTGATGCTGGCCTGGCCGCAGGTCAGTGTACAGGCCGCCGAAATGCTGTCGGTTTCGTTACCGGCACAACCGCTCGCCGTTTCACTCAATGCGCTGGCACGTCAGGCGCATGTGCAGCTGATTTCCGCCCCCTCGTCGCTGAACAATAAAACCGCACCGGCGGTCAGCGGCAGCCTGACGCTGGATGGCGCGCTTAACCGCCTGCTGACGGGCAGCGGTCTGCAATACCGTATAGATGGCGACACCATCACCATCGCGCCGCGCCCGACGGGCGAAGAGAGCATTATCGTTAACGGGCAGACCACCAGCGCCAGCGTCGTGCCACAGCGTTCTCTGAGTGGCACCAAAACCGACACGCCGCTGCTGGAAGTACCGCAGTCCGTCTCGGTGATCACCCGCGAGCAGCTCAATAACCAGAACGTGCAGAGCGTCACCGAGGCGCTGCGCTACGTGCCAGGCGTGAAAACCGAAACCTACGGGGTGGACCCGAAAGGCTACGACTGGATCTATATTCGCGGCTTTAACGCCCTGACCACCAACGACTACCGTGACGGCCTGCGCCAGCTCAATAACAGCTACAGCTATTTCCGCACTGAGCCTTACGCGCTGGAGCGTATCGATATCGTGCGCGGCCCGTCGTCAACGCTGTTCGGGTTAGGCGATGCGGGCGGCATTGTTAACCGCGTGAGCAAAATGCCCAACGCCCAGGGCGTACATGAAGTGGAAGTCCAGTTGGGCAATTTCAACCGCCGTCAGGCGCAGTTTGATATGAGCGACCGACTGGATGACGAAGGTAAATGGCTCTATCGCGTGGTGGGACTTGCGCGCGACAGCGACACCCAGTTCCAGTACCGCGACGGGCCGAAAGTGGAAGATAATCGTCTCTACATTGCCCCGACGCTCACCTGGCTGCCGTCAGCAGACACCAGCCTGACGCTGCGCGCCGATTACCTGCGTGATACCTCCGGCGGCACCATCGCCGTACTGACTAAGCCGGGCTACCAGACCACCGACACCCTGCTGGGAGATTACAGCTACAACCGCTTCCGCCAGGAACAGTTCACCGTCGGCTATGAATTTAGCCAGCAGTTGGGCGACGGGCTGCAGTTCCGCCAGAACCTGCGTTACGGCCAGACGGATACCATCCTCAACAACCTGCTGGCAGGCGATCCGGACTTTACTGCCGGGACCGTTTCCCGCAATGCCATCCGATTCGATGAGCATATGAATGCCTTTAATGTCGATAACCAGTTGCAGGCTGATTTCGCCACCGGCAACATTAATCACACCCTGCTCGGCGGCGTGGATTACAGCTGGCTCGATGGCAACGCCAAACGCTTTGGGGCCGTCGCGCCGGTACTGAACATCAACAATCCGGTTTACGGCCTGGATATTCCGGACCCGACTTATGCGTTGAACAACAACGACCAGACCACCGCACAGCTGGGCGTCTATTTGCAGGATCAGATCCACCTAACGGAGCACTGGCTCCTGACGCTGGGTGGCCGTCATGACGATGTGAAAATGCGTACCGAAAATAACCTGACCAACGCCACCTCCTGGCTGGATAAAGACGCCTGGACCGGACGTGCCGGGGTGACGTATCTGGCGGATAACGGCCTGGCGCCTTACATCAGCTATGCGGAATCGTTCGTGCCCAATAGCGGTACCGACAGCCAGAACCGCACCTTCGATCCGAGCAAAGCGCACCAGTACGAAGTGGGGGTGAAATACCAGCCCAACCCGCAGCTGCTGATGACGCTGGCGGCCTTTGAGATCACCAAAAGCAACGTGCTGACCAACGAAATTGTTAACGGCACCGCGACCGGCTATCAGGTGGCGTCCGGCGAAGTGCGTTCCCGTGGCGTGGCGTGGGAAGCGCAGGCAAAGCTGACGGATAACCTTGATGCGCTGGCTTCTTACACCTACACCAACACGGAAATCACCAAAAGCAACAACGGTGATGAAGGTAACCAGCAGGCCAACGTACCGCGCCATATGGCGTCTGCCTGGCTGAACTACGGCTTCCATAACGACGTGCTCGACGGCCTGATGCTCAGCAGCGGCGTACGTTACGTGGGGAGTATGTACGGGGATAACGCCAATACCGTGCCGGTGAAGAATTTCGCGCTGGTCGATGCCGGGGTGAAATACCAGTTAAACCGCAATATTCAGGTAGGCTTCAACGTCCAGAACCTGCTGGATAAACACTATGTTGGCACCTGCGATGGCGACACCAGCTGCTACCCGGGCCAGGAGCGGACCTTTATTGGCTCACTGAAACTGAACTTCTGATGCCGCTCACCCTCACCCGCCGCGCCTGCCTGCAGGCGCTGCTTGTTCTGCCCTTTGCCAGCCGGGCCGGGTTACTCACGCCCGATCCCCGGCGCATTGTGGCCATCAACTGGTCGGCAGCGGAAACGCTGCTAAGCCTCGGCATTACCCCGCTGGCGATTTCCGACAGCCACTATTTTCGCCGCCGCATTATCCGCCCTGAACTGCCGCAAAGCGTGCAGGATGTCGGCCCGTTCTGGGAACCCAACATGGAGATGCTGCGCGCGCTGCGCCCGTCGCTGATTATCAGCGATGAGCTGCCTGCCCAGGTGCTTGCCCGCATGGCGGCCATCGCACCGGTGGAAACGGTGAGCGCCTGGAAGGTTGAGGGCGACCGCTGGGCCGCGCTCCAGCAGTGGGCGCTGGATCTGGCAACGCGCCTTGGTGTCGAGGCCGCCGCCCACCATTTTCTGCAAGAAAGTGATAACGAAATGGCGGCTTATCGCGCCCGCCTTTCATCCCATACCGGCGAACGCACGCTGGTTATCGTGCTCGACCAGGACGGAAAGCACGCCATGATTTACGGCAAAGGCACCCTGGCTGATTCGGTACTGGTCCATCTGGGATTAGCCAATGCCTGGCAGCGCCCGGTGAACGCGATTGGCGTTGCCCGGGTGGGTATCGAACAACTGGCGCTGATTGAGTGCGACCGTCTGTTTTTCACCGAACTACCGACCACGATGACCCGCCTGACCCGTAGCCGCCAGCCGCGAGGCCTGTGGCAGCAGTTGCCGCTGGTCAGAGACGGGAAAACCACCGAGCTGCAACACTTTTTCCCCTTTGGCGGGCTGGCCACCGCGCTGGGACTGGCACAACAGATTGCGGATGCCGCACGATGATTTTACGTTCTTTGCCTTTACTGCTCGTTACCGCCGCGTTTGCTGCCCTGCTGGCGGGCAACTACGGCCAGCTGATCTACACGTTTCCCACTGAACTTGCTGGCCTGCTGCTGCACGAAAGCTTTTTCCCCCGGCTGGTGATTAGCCTGCTGTGCGGCGGCGGGCTGGCGCTGGCAGGATTGCTGTTCCAGCAGGTGCTACAAAATCCGCTGGCGGAACCGGCGACCCTCGGCGTGGCCGCCGGGGCCAACCTCGCCATGTCCAGCGCGCTGGTCTTCGCGCCGGGCTTATTGGTGTTCGGCCTGCCGGGGCTGGCGCTGATGGGCGCAACCGCAGCCATGCTGCTGCTGGCTTTGCTGGTGAAAGGCTCACGCTTTGCCCCATTACAGGTGATCCTCGCGGGCATGGTGCTAAGCCTGTACGGTAACGCGATCAACACCTTACTGGTGCTGTTCAACCACGATTATCTGAGCGACCTCTTTAGCTGGCAGGCCGGGTCGCTTAATCAAAGTGGCTGGCACAGCACGCTGATTTTACTCGCCACGCTGCTGCCGCTGGCCGCCATCAGCGCCACCCTGGTACGCCCACTTACGGTACTGGGGCTCTCGCAGCAAAGCGCCAGTGCGCTGGGGATTTCGGTGATTCGCGTGCGGGTGAGTACGCTGGCCATCGCCGTGGCCCTGAGCGCGCTGATTACCAGCCAGGTCGGGCTTATCAGTTTTATCGGCCTCGCGGCCCCGGCACTGGTGAAGGCGTCAGGCGTGCGGCGCTTTTCCTGGCAAATCCTGCTCGCCCCCCTGACCGGGGCATTATTACTTGGGGTCGTTGACCAACTGGCGCAGCGCTTTTCCCCGGCGGCAGGCGACATTCCCACCGGGGCGGTCACCGCCCTACTCAGCGCACCACTGCTGCTTATCATGCTGTTACGCCAGCGCGGTAGCCAGCGCACCATTCCCGCCGCGTATACGGCAAACCTGACGCCCTGGCGAGCCGCCACGCTCTGGTTGGTGGTGCTGTTACTGATACTCGGCATCATCGGCTCCCTGTGGTGGAACCGCCAGCCGCCGGATGCCCTCACCGCAGACTTACTGGCCTTTCGCTGGCCACGCATGCTCGGCGCACTTTGTGCGGGCGCCATGCTGGCCACGGCAGGGGTACTGATCCAGCGGCTGACTGGCAACGCCATGGCCAGTCCGGAGCTGCTGGGGATCAGCAGCTGTGCCGCGCTGGCGGTGCTGCTGAGCGTCTTTTTCGTCAGTTCGTCACTGGCGCTGTTTCCCGCCGCCGTGACAGGCAGCCTGGTCGCCATCGTTGCCCTGTTCTGGTTCGGGCGACGCAGCCAGTTTAACGCCGCCAAACTGGTGCTGATAGGGCTGTGTCTCACCAGCCTCGCCAGCGCCCTGAGTATGATGCTGATGCTAAGCGGCGACCCGCGCGCGCTGATGCTGCTGAACTGGAGCACCGGGTCAACCTCCGGCGTCACCGCCGAGATGGCACAGGGGGCGCTGCTGACGCTGGCCATCCTCTTCCCGCTGACCTTGCTGCTCCAGCGCTGGCTTACCCTGCTCACGCTCGGGCAATCAACCGCCCACTCGCTCGGCATGTCGCTGGCGCGTAGCCATTTGTTAATTTTGCTGCTGGCGGCGGCGCTGACGGCGGCGGGTACGTTACTGGTTGGCCCGTTGAGTTTTGTCGGGCTTATCGCTCCCCAGTTGGCATGGTCGTTGGGAGCGCGGCAAATGCGCTGTCAATGCATAATGGCCGCGTTGCTGGGAGCATTACTGATGGTGCTGGCGGACTGGCTCGGGCGCAATATCGCCTGGCCGTGGCAGGTTTCTGCCGGGTTGCTTAGCGCGTTTATCGGCGCGCCGTGGTTTTTGTGGCGTCTGCGGCGACACTGACACAGGCATCCTCCGAAACCCATCATGCCGAGTTATTGTTTCACAAAGCTGTGACATACTATCGTCTACAGCCGTACACCTGTGAAACAAGGAGTTAATGATGATTAATAAGGGTGCACATCTGACCCCGGAACAGGCACTGATTAAACTGGAAGCGCTCTACGATCAGTCAGTGTCAAACCTGCGTGAGGCCATTAGCCGTTATATTGCTGACGGCACGCTGCCCACCCGCGAGGCCCGCGCCGACGGCCTTTTCGTCTACCCGGAACTGTCGATAAGCTGGGATGGCAGCGCCACTAACCCACCAAAAACCCGCGCTTACGCCCGTTTCACCCATTCCGGCTGCTACGCCACCACCGTCACCCGCCCCGCCCTGTTTCGCAGCTATTTACTCGAACAACTCACGCTGCTGTGCCAGGACTATGGTGCGCAGATTGAAGTGAAACCGTCGGCCCACGAGATCCCGTATCCGTATGTGATTGACGGTTCGGAGCTGACGCTGGACCGTTCGATGAGCGCCGGGCTGACCCGCCATTTCCCGACCACAGAGCTGGCACAGATTGGCGATGAAACCGCCGATGGCCTGTTCCACCCGACCGAGCAGCAGCCGCTGTCGCACTTTGACGCCCGCCGCGTGGATTTCTCGCTGGCCCGTCTGCGCCACTACACCGGTACCCCGGTGGAGCACTTCCAGCCGTTCGTGCTGTTCACCAACTACACTCGCTATGTGGATGAATTTGTTCGCTGGGGATGCAGCCAGATTCTGGATCCGGACAGCCCGTACGTTGCGCTTTCCTGCGCAGGTGGTCACTGGGTCACCGCTGATACCGACGCGCCGGAAGAGGCCATTTCCGATCTGGCGTGGAAAAAACACCAGATGCCAGCCTGGCATTTGATCACCGCCGACGGTCAGGGCATCACGCTCATCAACATCGGCGTTGGCCCGTCGAACGCGAAAACCATTTGTGACCATCTGGCGGTACTGCGCCCGGATGTGTGGATGATGATTGGTCACTGCGGCGGCCTGCGCGAAAGCCAGTCGATTGGCGACTACGTGCTGGCGCATGCTTATCTGCGCGATGACCATGTGCTGGATGCAGTCCTGCCGCCAGATATTCCGATCCCAAGCATCGCCGAAGTACAGCGCGCGCTGTACGACGCAACCAAAGAGGTGAGCGGCATGCCGGGCGAAGAGGTCAAACAGCGCCTGCGTACCGGTACCGTGGTCACCACCGATGACCGCAACTGGGAGCTGCGTTATTCCGCCTCTGCCCTGCGCTTTAACCTGAGCCGCGCGGTGGCAATCGACATGGAAAGCGCCACCATCGCCGCTCAGGGTTACCGCTTCCGCGTTCCGTACGGCACACTGCTGTGCGTCTCCGATAAGCCGCTGCACGGCGAAATCAAGCTGCCCGGTCAGGCCAACCGTTTTTACGAAGGGGCAATTTCCGAGCACCTGCAAATTGGCATTCGCGCCATCGACCTGCTACGGGCGGAAGGCGACAGGCTGCATTCACGTAAACTGCGTACCTTTAACGAACCCCCGTTCCGCTAATAATAAGGAAGGAATCTTATGCAAACCCCAACACCGCTGGCGGCACTGCGCACGCAGCTGGCGGCCATGGATGTCGATGGCATGATTGTGCCGCGCGCCGATGCGTACCAGAGCGAAGACTGCGCGCCGCACGATAACAAACTGGCCTGGCTGACCGGCTTTAGCGGCTCGGCGGGCCTGGCCCTTATCCTGCGTGACCGGGCGCTGATGTTTGTCGACGGACGCTACCAGGTGCAGGTTCGCCAGGAAGTCGATTTAAAGGAATTTGAGATCCACCACCTGCACAACGAACCGCTGGCGCAGTGGCTAAACGACTCGCTGTCCGCGGGCAGCCGTATCGCGTTTGAACCGCTGCTGATGGTCAACAGCCAGTTTACCGCACTGGAAGCGACACACTGTGAACTGGTGGCGCTCTATAACGATCCTTTTGATGCCATCTGGCACGACCGCCCGGCAGCGCCCTGCGGGGTGATCCGCGAAATGCCGCTGGAGATCAGCGGTGAAAGCAGTGCCGCCAAACGTGCGCGCATTGCGCAGGTTCTGGTCGAGAACGGCGTCGATCTGCTGGCCATAACCCAGCCGGATAATATCTCCTGGCTGTTGAATATTCGCGGATCGGATGTAGCGATGAACCCGGTCGCCCACGCGTTTGCCCTGCTCAGCCGTGACGGGGAGATAGAGTGGTTTATTGACCCGGCAAAAACCCATGACCTGTCGGATGCGTTGAAATCCTCTCTTCGCATTTCCGCGTGGAGCGATTTTCTGCCCTACGCTCAGCAAGCAGCGGCAGGTAAGAAAGTGATGCTGGATGCGGATTACGCCCCGGTCGCCCTGCGTTTTGCCATTGAACGCAACGGTGGCGAAGTGGTCTGGCACGCGGACCCGATTACCATTATTAAGGCGCATAAAAACGCCGTTGAGCTGGAAGGCTATCGCGACAGCCACCGTCAGGACGGCGCGGCGTGGGTGAATTTTCTGGCGTGGCTGGCTCGTGAAGCGCCTGCCCGCGAGGCCGCAGGCAACCCGCTGACCGAGCTGGAAGCTCAGGCCAAACAGTTGGCCTTTCGCGAACAACAGCCCGGCTTTATTGAGCAGAGTTTTAGCACCATTTCCGCCTCTGCCAGTAACGCTGCGATGTGCCACTACCACTCCAGCGAAGTCACTAATGCCGCCATTACTCGCAGCAACTTCTACCTCAATGACTCGGGCGGCCAGTATCGCAATGGCACAACCGATGCCACCCGTACTCTTTCGTTTGGCCCCCTTTCCGCTGAACAGCGCCTGCACTATACCGCCGTGCTGAAAGGCTTTTTATCGATGCTGACGCTACAGTTCCCGAGCGGTACGCAGGGACACCAGATTGATGCCTTTGCCCGCCGCGCGCTATGGGAATTGGGCCTCGATTTTGACCACGGAACCGGGCATGGCGTAGGGCATCAGTTGCTGATTCACGAACAGCCGCAACGCATCGCCAAAAAGGTCAACCCGTGGCCGCTGGTCGCCGGGAATATTATGACCGTTGAGCCAGGTTACTACCTGGCCGATCGCTACGGTATTCGCATTGAAAACCAGGTGGAAGTGGTGGAAAGCCAGCCCGGATTCTGCCGCTTCGCCTCGCTGACGCTGGTGCCTGTCGATCTCCGTCAGGTGGAGTGGTCACTGCTGTCGGAGCCGGAAAAACAGTGGCTTGATATCTACCACCAGCAGGTTCGCGACACGCTTTCCTCGCTGATTGACAGTGACGCGCGAGCGTGGCTGAATGCGGCAACGGCTCCGGTCGGAACGTACGCGACTAAGTAATAAAAAGCCTGCACGTCATTCTATGTGCAGGCTTTAATGTAATGAATGTAATTTGCATTGAACGAGAATAATTGCGCGTCTTCTTTAAATGTAATTTGTACGAAAATTAGACCACCCACAATTCAATATTGCGGATAAAATGCATCAATCAAATACCTTTCTTGACAAAGCCTTACTCATTACATGGTATTGTGCTTTTGTATCAATGACCCGGTCAATGTCGCAATATCATTAGGATTTTTCCTAAGTCAAATTGATTAAGGAAGGTGCGATTTAATCGGTGGGGTTCAGTGGAGTCCTTAGCTGTATTAGGCTGTGTCCCTTAATTGCATAACCTCTTGTAAAACAATCGGATGCAACCCAGCTTGACCATTGAAAGATAATTC
>NZ_CBFFRL010000102.1:0-17137 GCF_965644215.1 Phytobacter sp. V69 | reverse complement strand
GTCATGATAATAGGGCCTTCTGATTAGAAGGCCCTATTATCAATGATTTTTATCCTCGTGACGACACTATCTAGCGTTTTTGACCGCTATTTTCAGGCTTTGTGGCAATTCCAGGAAAATCCTTATCCCTCCCGCTTCGCCAGACTACAGTTAAAGAACCGCTGATAAATGAGAAAAAACCTGATGAATCAAACAGTGAGATGGGCATTGTGCAGTTCGATTTTTTTCTATGGCGTATCGGCCAGTGCGACCGATATTTTCCAGCTGCAATCCCCTGCGTTCGGCGATAACGCGCTGATAGAGAAAAAATTCGCCGGTAACGCGACGACCAATCCCAACTGCACAGGGGAAAATGCCTCACCTGCGCTGGTGTGGAATAACCCACCAGCAAACACGCAAAGTTTCGCGCTGGTCGTTCATGACCCTGAAGGGGCGATGGGTCTGGGCGTCACGCATCTGGTGGCCTACAACATTCTGCCTTCCGGCACCGGGTTTGCTGAAAACGATCTGCGCGACGGCAAAGGTTATACCGGCGGTAAAAATACCCCAGGAACCGTGACGTGGTACGGTCCGTGCCCGCCACCGGACAGCGGCGCGCATCACTACACCTTTACCCTGATTGCCACCAGCCTGGCACCGACGCTCCCCAAAGGGTTAACCCGCGAAGAGCTGTTTGGCAAACTGAAAGGCCATACTCTGGGGGCGGCAGGGTTAATTGGCCGCTTCGGACAGTAGCGTTTTTAATTCCGGCAGACAGGAGCCGCAGTTGGTACCGCAGCGCAGGGCTTTACCCAGCGCCGCGGTACTCCCACACCCGCCAGCAATGGCCGCACGAATCGCATTTTCTCCGACGCTGTAACAGCTGCACACCGTGCGACCCGGCGCGGGGGCACTGGAAAGCGAGCGTCCTGCCAGCAGGCTATGACGCGCCTGCGCCGTTTCGGGTGCGGTGGCAAAAGCCTGCACGATGGCATCATGGGCGATGTCGGGAAGCTGTGCGCCACTCCACCATCCCAGCATCAGTTGCCCGTTATGCCAGGCCAGCAGGTTTACCACCGTACCGGCGCACATCATTTGCATCAGCCATCCTTGCGCCTGACACCGCGCCGTCAGCCACGCCGCCGCATCACCGTTGCCTGCCAGAGTAAAATGGTGAGCGCCCTCTGCTGCCTTACGCGACCAATGGATTTCCGGGGGGATCTCAGGCATCTCGCGGCTGTACAACTCGCCCTGCCAGTCAGGTTGCCAGGCCATGATGCGCACCGCCGTCTGCTTACTTTCCGGCTGTCCGGAATGCGGGTCGCACACAGGAGCCACCAGCGCGTTAACACGGCCCTGGCGGGCAAAAGTACGGTTCCAGTGCATGGGGGTAAACAGTTCTCCCTCACGCTGACCGCGCTGAATTCGCGCCCGAGCCACCATCACCCCACGGGGTGAGCTAATGTGCGCCAGGTCCCCCCCGGCAAGCGCAAAACGGGCCGCATCCGCCGGGGAGATGTCGACCAGCGGCTCGGCAATGTGCTGCATTAACCGGGTAACCGTACCGGTGTGGGTCATGGTGTGCCACTGATCGCGGATGCGTCCGGTGTTAAGCAGCAGCGGATAGAGCGCCGTTGGTTTAGCCAGCGCGCGCGCAGGCGATACAGGCACGGTGCGCAAGCGCCCGGAAGGCCGCCAGCCGCGCTGTAAGGCATCCGGGGTGACGGTCCACTGACGGGGTTCCAGCATATCCCACTGCTCACGGGTTAAGGTGGCAAGTTCGCTGATATCAAAGGCCCGCGTGCCGTTGTTTTCAAAACCGGACAACGCCGCGTGCTCTGAAAATACCTCATGGGCATGCTGCCAGCCAAAAGCGGGACCAAAACCCAGACGCCGTGCGACCTGGGCGATAATCCACCAGTCGGCCTTCGCCTCACCCGGTGGCGGTAAAAATGACCGCTGACGGGAAATACGCCGCTCGGAATTGGTCACCGTGCCGTTTTTCTCGCCCCACGCCAGCGCCGGAAAACGGATATGGGCATAGCGGCTAGTATCGGTTTCCGCTACCACTTCCGAGACAATCACCAGCGGGCATTTTTCCAGCGCGGTACAGACACCATGGCTGTCCGGCAGCGAGACCGCCGGATTGGTGCCCATTATCCACACCGCTTTCACCTCGCCGCGCCCGATGGCTTCAAACAAATCCACCGCCATCAGCCCCGGCGTTTGCGCCAGCCGCTCGGTCCCCCAAAAACGCGCCAGTCTGGCAAGATCCGCCGCCTCAAAATTCATATGCGCCGCCAGCTGGTTTGCCAGACCGCCCACTTCGCGCCCGCCCATGGCATTGGGTTGCCCGGTCAGCGAAAAGGGGCCACAGCCCGGACGGGCGAACTTGCCGCTGGCGAGATGCACATTGATGATGGCATTGCATTTATCGCTACCGCTCGATGACTGGTTAATCCCCATCGTGAACAGCGTCATGGCCCGTGGCGCGGTAATAAACCAGTCATAAAATGTTGTGACAACGTCACGCGATAGTGCACAAAACGCCGCCACCTTCTCTGGCGTCCATTCACGCGCGGCGGCCAGCGCGGCGTCGCCATCATCAAAACCGGAGAGCGAACAGTCAGCCCCGGCAATCATATTCAGCAGGCCGACAAACAGCCCGGCGTCGCTGCCCGGCGCCAGCGGCAAATGAAGATCGGCTATATCGCAGGTGGCGGTTACGCGCGGGTCGATCACCACCACTTTCAGCACCGGATTATCCCGTTTTGCCTGTACGATCCGCTGATAGAGCACCGGGTGCGTCCAGGCGGCATTCGAGCCCACCAGCACCAACAGATCGCTGTTTTCGACGTCCTCATAGCTGCACGGCACCAGATCCGCACCAAAGGCCCGCTGGTAGCCCACCACGGCAGATGACATACACAGCCGTGAATTGGTGTCGATATTTGCCGCGCCGATAAAGCCTTTCATCAGCTTATTGGCAGCATAGTAGTCCTCAGTCAGCAGCTGTCCGGAGGCATAAAACGCCACCGCCTGCGGGCCAAACTCGCTGATGATATCGTTCAGCCGTTCCCCGGCGGCATCCAGCGCCGCCTGCCAGCTGACCGTCTGCTCATCAACCTGCGGGGCAAGCAGCCGTCCTGCCAGCCCGGTGGTTTCCCCCAGCGCGGCCCCTTTAACACACAGGCGACCAAAGTTTGCCGGGTGTGCGCTGTCACCCGCCACGCTCACCCCGCCATCAGTGACGGTGGCGACCACCCCACAGCCCACACCGCAGTACGGGCAGGTGGTGCGGGTACTCATGATGCCTCCGCGCGCATCAGCAGCACCTGGTTGCCGACCCAGACTTTGCCGCCCTCGATTTTCACCGGCCAGGCGCGAACGGCCGGTTCACCGCCTTCCGCAAAGCAGCCATCGCGCAGGCGAATACGCTGTTTGTAGAGCGGCGAAATCACCAGTGGTTCACCGCTCGCATCGCCTAAGATGCCGCGCGACAGGACCTGCGCGTTGCTGCCCGGTTCAAGGTTATCAAGCGCGTAGACAGTATCGTCAAAGCGGAACAGCGCGATTTGCCGCTCGCCCAGTCGCGCGCCGATACCCGCCTGTTCGGGAACGGCGGCGATATCGCAGACAACCTGCCACGGACGCCACGGCAACTGACCTTCTGGCCGTTCCGCTGCCAGTGCGAGCTGCGGCTGCTCACGCACGATCTCGCGGTGTACAGTTTCATCCGGTGCGTCGCTGTTAACAAATGAGCGGAACAGTGCCAGACGGTCGGGATCGTTCAGCGTGGTCTGCCACTCGCACTGATAGCTGTCCACCACCCGCGCCATTTCTTCTTCCAGTTCTGCCGCAATCTCCAGGCTGTCGTTCAGAATGACCTCACGCAGATAGTTGATGCCGCCCTCCAGGTTATCCAGCCAGGTACTGGTGCGCTGCAGACGGTCAGCGGTGCGGATGTAGAACATCAGAAAACGATCCACGGTACGTATCAGCGTGGCTTCGTCCAGGTCGCTGGCAAACAGATCCGCATGGCGCGGTTTCATGCCACCGTTGCCGCACACATAGAGATTCCAGCCCTTCTCGGTGGCTATCACCCCCACATCTTTGCCCTGCGCTTCCGCACACTCGCGGGTACAGCCGGACACCGCCATTTTGATCTTATGTGGTGCCCGCAGCCCCTTGTAGCGATGCTCAAGCGCCACCGCCAGCCCGGTGGAATCCTGCACGCCATAGCGACACCAGGTCGAGCCGACGCAGGATTTCACCGTGCGCAGCGACTTGCCATAGGCGTGCCCGGTTTCAAACCCGGCCTCCACCAGTTCCTGCCAGATAAGCGGAAGCTGCTCCAGACGCGCGCCAAAGAGGTCAATGCGCTGGCCGCCAGTGACTTTACTGTAGAGCTGATAGCGCTTAGCAATCTGCCCGATGGCAATCAGGCCATCCGGCGTGACCTCTCCGCCTGGCATCCGCGGCACAATCGAATAGGTACCGTCTTTCTGGATATTGGCGAAGTAGAGGTCATTGGTATCCTGTAGCGGTAAGTGCGCCGGTTTGAGCAAGTATTCATTCCAGCAGGAGGCCAGAATCGACCCGACCAGCGGCTTGCACACTTCGCAGCCCTGCCCGTGACCGTAACGGCCAATCAACTGCGCGAAAGTGCGGATATGGTTGACGCGCACCAGATGGTGAATTTCCTGACGCGAATACGGGAAGTGCTCGCAGATATCTTTTTTCACCTCCACGCCCTGCGACGCCAGCTGGTGTTCCATCACCTGTTTTACCAGCGCGCTGCAGCCGCCACAGCCGGTTGCCGCTTTGGTACAGCTTTTGATTGCCCCCATATTGGTGGCCCCCGCGCTGACCGCCTGGCAAATATCGCCCTTGCTGACGTTATGGCACGAGCAAATCTGGGCGCTGTCCGGCAAGGCCGCCACGCCGAGTGCTTTGGGCGCATTGCCTGCCAGTGCGGGCAGGATCAGGCTTTCCGGCTGTGCAGGCAGCGCCAGGCCGTTGAGCATGGTTTGCAGTAGCGTCGCATAGTCGCTGGCTTCCCCCACCAGCACGCCGCCCAGCAGCTTTTTGCCGTCCTCACTGACCACGATTTTTTTATAGACCTGCGCGGGGCCATCGGTCCATTGGTAGCTCAGACAGCCCGGCGTGCGCCCATGGGCATCGCCAAATGAGGCCACATCAACGCCGAGCAATTTCAGTTTTGTGCTCATGTCCGCGCCGGTAAACGCCGTCGCTTCGCCGCTGAGGTTCGCAGCCACCACGCGCGCCATCTGGTAACCCGGCGCTACCAGGCCATAGACTTTGCCGTCCCACACCGCACATTCGCCGATGGCGAAGATGTTTTCATCCGAGGTCTGGCACTGTTCATCAATGCTGATACCACCGCGCTCCCCGAGGCGCAGTTCTCCGCTACGGGCGAGCGCATCCTGTGGGCGAATACCGGCGGAGAACACCACCATGTCGGGCGTCAGGCTCTCACCATCGGCAAAATTCAGCGTCAGGGTTTCGCCATTCGCCACAATCTCCTTAGTCGCCTTGCTGGTATGAACCTGCACGCCCAGCGCGGTGATTTTCTTGCGCAGCATCGCGCCGCCCTGCTCATCCAGTTGCACCGCCATTAGCGCCGGGGCGAACTCCACCACGTGAGTTTCCAGCCCCAGTTGTTTGAGCGCGTTAGCCGCTTCCAGGCCTAACAGCCCGCCGCCGATGACCACACCGCGCGTCGCGTTTTTTGCGCGGGCAGCAATCTCATCCAGATCGTCGAGGGTGCGATAGACAAAACAGCCGTCAGCATCGTGCCCCGGCACCGGCGGCATAAACGGGTGTGAACCGGTGGCCAGCACCAGTTTGTCCCAGCGCGTTTCATGCCCCTGCGCATCGCGCACCACCTGCAGAGCGCGGTCGATATCGGTAATGGTCTGGTTAAGGCGCAGCTCAATATCGTGCCGGGCAAAAAAATCCCCTTCGACCATCGAGAGCGACTGTGGGCTGCGTCCGGCAAAATACTCGGACAGGTGCACGCGATCGTAGGCGGCATAGCGTTCCGCGCCGAACACCACAATTTGATAGACCTGATGCAGGTTGCGGCTTACGCACTGTTCAAGAAAATGGTGGCCGACCATACCGTGTCCAACCACAACCAGAGTAGGTTTTGTCATTTTTGGGATCCCGGCAGCCGCTGGCTGCGCTGTAAAGCTGTCAAAAAGCCAGTCCGCCTGCGGCGGTTTCGGCGTATTTATGCGTTCGGTCAGTGCGGCCGCGCTGGCACAATCGCCCAGCAGCAGCACACCGAAAAGTCGGTTTCCCCGCACCAGCAGACGGCGGTAATGGCCGCTGAGGGGATCGAGGGTTGTCCAGATATCGTCGCCATCGCGCGCCTGGACTTCCCCGGCGCTGAACAGGTCGATGCCGGTCACTTTCAGGCGCAGGCCGCCCTCCTGCCAGTCAAAATCAGCTTCAGGCGTGCCGAGCAGACGCGCCGCCAGAATGTCTGCCTGTCGCAGGCAAGGGGCCACCAGCCCCCAGGTCTGCCCGGCGATTTCACAGCACTCGCCAATGGCGCTTACCCCGTCGACCACGCTGCGCAACTGCCCATCCACCACGATGCCGCGCGCGCAGGGAATGTCGCTCGCCTGGGCAAGCGCTATCGCCGGGCGCACGCCAGTGGTCATCACCACGCGCCCGGCCGCCATCACGCGTCCGTTGGTCAGGGTGACGCTATCGGTGCTAATGCTGCTGATACCGGCAGAGAGCGCGCAGTCAATGCCACGCTGATGCAGATGCTCCGCCAGCAGCGCCCCGGCCTGGGCATCAAGCTGTTGTTCCATCAGCCATTCACCCCGGTTAACCAACGTGACATTGTCACCGTGGCGACGCAGCGCGGCGGCGGCTTCCACCCCCAGCACTCCGCCGCCGAGCACCACCACCGGCCCGCTGCCTGCCAGAATGGCGTGCACATCGCTGATGCGACGAAAGCCGTGGACGTGCGGCAGGTCGTGTCCCGGCACCGGCGGAATAAAGGGTGTTGACCCGGTGGCAAAAACCAGCTCATCCCAGGCCAACTCGCGCCGGGTGGTGATGACCCGGCGAGCTTGAACATCAACCTGGGTCACCGTTTCCCCGCTCAGCACCGTGATGCCGCGCGCCTGATACCACTGGGCGTCGTGCAGGACAGTGTCGCTGAACCTTTTCTCTGCCCCCAGTACCGGTGATAACTGAATGCGGTTATAGGCATGGCCCGGCTCGTCGCCAATCACTGTGATGGCATAGCGGCACGCGTCGGATTCGCTGAGTTTTTCGACAAGGCGGGTTGCCGCCATGCCGTTGCCAATGATTAATAGTCGCAGGGTCATTTCGCTCACCTCAGGCCGCTTTCGGCTGCTTCTCGTAGAGGAAATGGAGGACTTGCTGGCGCAGGTGGTGATAACGGCTGTCGTCCGCCAGCTGTACCCGGTTACGCGGGCGCGGCAGATTGACGTCAAGGATCTCACCGACGGTCGCCGCCGGGCCGTTGGTCATCATCAGCACCCGGTCAGAGAGCAATACCGCCTCGTCCACATCGTGGGTGATCAGCACGATGGTAGTGTTCAGCGACTGCTGAATCTGCATGACCGCATCCTGCAGGTGGGCGCGGGTTAAGGCGTCCAGCGCGCCGAAAGGTTCATCCATCAGCAGCACTTTGGGTTTCATCGCCAGCGCGCGGGCAATGCCGACACGCTGTTTCATCCCGCCGGAGATCTCCCCCGGACGTTTGTGCAGCGCATGGCCCATCTGAACCCGATCCAGATTGTGCTCAATCCACTCGCGGCGCTCCGCTTTGCTCATGGTGCGACGGAATACCTGATCGACCGCCAGGGCGACGTTGTCAAAGCAGGTCAGCCACGGCAGCAGCGAGTGGTTCTGAAACACCACCGCGCGCTCCGGCCCTGGCCCGGCAATTTCCCGGTTATCGCACAGCAGTCCACCTTCGCTGGGCAGCGTGATGCCCGCAATCAGGTTGAGCAAGGTGGATTTTCCGCAGCCAGAGTGACCAATCAGGCTGACCGTTTCCCCTTCATGAATATCGAAAGAGACATTTTGCAGCGCCACAAACTCGCCGCCCGCGGTGGAAAAACGCTGGCTCACCGCCTGCACCTGAATAATCGGTTTTGTGCTCATCTTATTTCTCCTGCCAGCTAAAGCGACGCGCCACCAGCATCAGCCCCTGCTCGAGCAGCAGGCCGACAACACCGATAATGACGATGGCGATCAAAATGTTTTCCACGTTGAGGTTGTTCCATTCGTTCCAGATCCAGAACCCGATTCCCAACCCACCGGTCAGCATTTCCGCTGCCACAATCACCAACCAGGCAATGCCGATCGACAGACGAACGCCGGTGAGCACGGCAGGCAGTACCGCCGGGAATAAAATGCGGCGCATCACCGTCCACTCGGACAGTTGCAGAACGCGGGCCACGTTGAGGTAATCCTGCGGAATGCGGCGTACCCCTTCGGCGGTATTAATCACCATTGGCCAGATAGATCAGATGAAAATGGTCCAGCTTGATGCCGGTTCCGCTTTCTGGAACAGCAGCAGACCAATCGGCAGCCAGGCCAGTGGGCTGACCGGGCGCAGCAGCGCAATCAGCGGGTTGAACATCCGCGCCAGAAAGGTGAAGCGACCAATCAGAAAACCGAGCGGGATCCCCACCAGCGCGGCCAGGCCAAAGCCGATGGCAACGCGCTGCAGTGATGCCAGCACATTCCAGCCGATCCCCATGTCATTGGGCCCATCCTGATAGAACGGGTCGGCGAACAGGGTCATGGCCGAATCCAGCGTACTGAGCGGCGTGGGAAAACCTTTGCTGTTGATTGCCGCCAGTTCCCAGACGATGAGCAGCAGCCCAAGCCCGAGCACCGCGGGAACAATGCGTTCGGCTACCGCGCGTGTCTTGCGCGCCCAGGCCGGTTTACTGGTGCGTACCTTCACCGGTGGCAGCGTAATGATTTCGCCCGAGGTGGTTGGTGGCGTAACGCGCTGTGTATTGTGTTGGTGTTTCATATCAGACCCCTGTTCGTTGAATGGCGAAACGTCTGGCGTACTGCTCCGGGTCGGTACCGTCCCAGTGAGAGCCATCCATCAGCGTGCTGGTTCGCATATTTTGTGCAGGCGGCGTAATGCCCCCAATCGCCGTGGCGGCGTCTTTCCAGATATCGGTGCGGTTAATGCGACGGGCGACGGCGGCATAATCCGGCGCGCTTTTCAGCAGCCCCCAGCGGCGGAACTGGGTTAAAAACCACATGCCGTCGGAGTGCCACGGATAGCTCACCTGCCCGTCATTAAAGAAGCGGATGGCGTGCGCGTCCTGCCAGCGCTGACCCGCGCCGTTGTCGTATTCACCGAGCATGCGCCCGGTCAGATACTGCTCTTTGGTGTTAAGCCACGCGCGGCGCGAAAGAATACGGGCGGTTTCGCGGCGGTTGTCATCAGAGGCGTCAATCCAGCGGGCCGCTTCCATCACCGCACACACCAGCGCACGAGCGGTATGCGGGTTTTGTTCGACCCATGCGCTGCGGGTGCCAAGGATTTTTTCCGGATGATCCGGCCAGACGGACTGGCTGGTTGCAGCGGTAAAGCCGATGCGGTCATTAATGGCGCGGGCGTTCCACGGCTCACCCACGCAGAAACCGACCATATTGCCGATCCGCATATTCATCACCATCTGCGGCGGTGGGACGACCACCGTGCGAATATCGGTGAAGGGGTTGATGCCCGCGCTCGCCAGCCAGTAATAGAGCCACATGGCGTGCGTGCCGGTCGGGAAGGTATGCGCAAAGGTGTAGGTGCCAGGCGCGCTCTGCCCAAGCAGTTTTTTCAGGCTTTCGCCGTCGATGACGCCTTTATCCAGCAGGTCGGTGGAAAGGGTAATGCCCTGACCGTTTTGGTTGAGGGTCATCAGGTTGGCCATCGACTGGGTTTTCCCGGCGATCCCGAGCTCCAGACCGTACAGCAAGCCATAAAGCACATGCGCGGCGTCCAGTTCGCCGGAAACCAGTTTGTCGCGCACGGCCGCCCAACTGGCCTCTTTGGTGGGCACGAGGGTTATGCCGTACTTTTTATCGAATCCTTTCAGAGCGGCAACAACCACTGGTGCGCAGTCGGTCAGTGGAATAAATCCGACGCGAACGGTGGTCAATTCCGGTTTATCGGAACCCGCCGCCCACGCGGCCTGCATCAGGCCGGGCATCAGCATCGCACCGCCCAGAGCGGCCCACGCCTGTAGAAAACGCCTGCGCGTTAATGAAACCGATGAATCACCCATATCCACTCCCGAAGCAAAAAAAAAGCGCCCGTCGATGCTTATGCACCAAAGGACGCCTTTATCCGTATGGCCAGTGAACCGCCGTTGGTTCCCCGCCACTATTGTTTGTTACTCAGGACGATAACAATGCAACCGCTATGCCAGGTCGCAAGTCGCTGTTTTTACCCCTTTTCGCCTGCTATTACCGTTTTTTCGCACTGCGCATGTGCAGCAAATGCCCATTGAATGTGCAACTACTCCTTAGGGGTTAGCGACCATAATGCCCGCACGGTCAGCAGCGCGCGGGCGATTTCGACCATACGCTGGTTCTTGTCCATCGCCATTTTGCGCAGACACTGCCAGGCCTGCTCTTCGCTCATGTTCTGGTGCTTCATCAGGACGCTTTTCGCTTTGTCGATGAGCGAGCGTTCCTCAAGGGAATCCTGTAATGACGCCAGCTGTGCGCTGAGCTGTTCCAGTTCACGCGCCTGCTGGCGCACCAGCGGCAACAGCTGTTTATCGAGCTTCACCGAAAGCGTGTCGCTCGCGGTGTCATCGATCCAGGCATTGAGGTTAACGTCGCTTTCGTCCTCTTTGAGCAAAGCCACCGTTTCGTGCATTAGCTCATTAATCAGCAACTCTTCCAGCGCACGCAGATGTTCCAGCCGCTGGGTTTGCAGCGCGAACCATCGTAGCGCCCCTTCTCCGCCATCTGCGGGCGGCACGCGGGTGCAGGCCTGGCGGCGAAGCTGTTCGACCTCCAGTCCGGCGGTACATTCGCGGGCGAATATCTCGCTGATACCTGGCGAAGCAAGCGACAAAAACGCCTCAAAACAGGTTTGCTGACCGTCGATGCGGTCTACCAGCGACTGGCGCAATGCATCGCTAAACGCCGCCTGGGTAAAACCGATCGCCCCCAGCGCGCGCTCTTGTCCAGCCAGCTCTTTTCCCTGCATAAAGCTGTAGAGCGCGACCAGATGTTTAACGATTCTGGGGTCATCGACGCTGTCGTTAAGCTGCGGGATAATGCTCAGCAGATGGCTAATGGTGCGGTTGAACTGCGCCATCGCCTGCTCCGCCGTAATACGCTGCGCTTTTATTTGTTCTCGTAACTGCGGAAGTTGTTCCAGACACCCAACGGCCGCCGCAATACGGTGGCATAATGCGCTACTGGCAAGCGGCCTGAGCGTGGCGAGCAACGGTAAAAACGGGGTGATGTTCTCATCGGCAAGGGCGCTGCTGGCGCGGCATTCCAGCGCATAGAGCTGCCCTTTTGAACACAGCCAGATATTCGACGCCCCGCGTTCACACTGCAGCATATGGGTCAGGTAGCTGATTTTCCCCGCCAGTACGCCAAGCTGTGCGAGCTGGCGAAGCTGCTGTTTCTGGATCTGACGCGCGTGGCGAAACCAGTCGGTGGCGTCAGGTATCGCATCAGTACAATTATTCATGCTTACTCTCCGTGGCTATCTGCTGGGAAGAGATAAGCAATAACCATGCCCCCTCGAAGGAGTGAAGATGCAAAAGATTGTGATTGTCGCCAACGGTGCGGCCTACGGTAGTGAATCCTTATTTAACAGTCTGCGTCTGGCGATTGCGCTGCGTGAGCAGGAAGGCGACCTCGACTTACGCCTGTTTTTGATGTCTGACGCGGTAACCGCCGGGCTGCGCGGGCAAAAACCCGCCGAAGGCTACAACATTCAGCAGATGCTGGAGATCCTCACTGCGCAAGGCGTGCCGGTGAAATTATGTAAAACCTGCACTGACGGGCGCGGTATCACAACGCTGCCGTTAGTGGATGGCGTGGCGATTGGCACTTTGGTCGAACTGGCCCAATGGACGCTGGCGGCAGACAAAGAGTTGACCTTCTAATCATCATTCTTTAATATTTTTTTCTTATGGATGCCGCTATAGCATCAAGTTTGCCTGCTGTGCTGCCGATAGGCTTTACAGACAACACAGCAGGTACTTCAAAATATGTTCAGGTCAATTCGCGCTCGTATTATTGCGGCGACGGCGGGCTGTCTCGCCATTGCGCTGCTTCTTAACACCGTTATTAACTACCAGGTAACCAGCCAGCATAATCAGGACTCTCAGCAAGATACCCTCATCAGCACCAGCAGTAGCCATAGCCTTGCCATCAGCGACTGGGTCAGCAGTAAAATGACCGCCATCTCCTCCCTCCAGAACGTTGCCTTAACAGACGATCCCGTTCCGGTCTTTACCCAGATTGCGCAGGCTGGCGGCTTCATTAACGTCTATGTGGGTTACGCCAGCAAAACGGCCAAATTCTCCAACCCGGATGGCGTACCGGCGGATTACGATCCGACCATCCGCCCGTGGTATCAGCAGGTGGTTAAAACCGATGCGCCTATCGTTACCGCCCCATATGTTGACGCGGGCAGTGGCAAGCTGGTGGTGACCTTCGCCGTACCGGTTAAAGAAAACGGCACGCTCAAAGCAGTGGTGGCAGGCGACGTGTCGATGGACAGCGTGGTAGCCAACGTCCGCGGTATTAGCCCGACGCCGAACAGCAGCGGGCTGTTGCTCGACAGCGCGGGCACGGTGATTGCCGCCAACGACGCTAAATTGACGCTTAAGCCGTTTAGCGAAGCCATTGGCGATGTGCAATTTGCCGAGCTGCAAGCGGGTAAACCAGTCTCCGGCGTTTTTGC
Source organism: Phytobacter sp. V69 (assembly GCF_965644215.1). NCBI lineage: Bacteria > Pseudomonadati > Pseudomonadota > Gammaproteobacteria > Enterobacterales > Enterobacteriaceae > Phytobacter > Phytobacter sp. V69. The sequence continues at coordinate 4,182 of NZ_CBFFRL010000102.1, read as the reverse complement.
CGGTGAACATAAAGCGTTTCTTGCCACTAAAGTAAGCGGCACGAACTGGCTTCTGGTGGTTGCGCTGGACAGCGCAGATTCCACCGCGGGCCTGCGCGCGCAGTTAAAGGCGTCGGCCATTTCGCTGATTGTGCTGGTTGTACTGGCAGGGGCCATCATGCACTGGATTGTCGCCACCATGCTCAAACGGCTGATCGTCATTCGTGATGCGATGAATGCCATCAGCAGCGGCACCGATGATCTGTCCCAGCGCTTGCCGGAACAGGGCAACGATGAAGTGGCGCAAATCGCCCACGCGTTTAACGCCTTTAGCGACAAACTGTCCGTGGTGATGGTGAAGCTGCGCGATTCCAGCAACTCCGTACAGCAGGCCGCGCAAGAGATCGCGGCGGGCAATCAGGACTTGTCCGAACGTACTGAGCAGGCCGCCTCCAGCCTGCGCGAAACCGCCAGCGCCGTTGAGCAGATCACCGCTTCCGTCGCCCAGTCGACCGATTCTGCCGCCCAGGCCAACGATCAGGCTCACGTGGCTTCTGAGGCCGCGTCACGCGGCGGCAAAGTGGTTTCGCAGGCCATCTCAACCATGCAGTCTATTGAAGTGGCGTCTGCCAAAATTGGTGACATTACCAGTGTGATTGACGGTATCGCTTTCCAGACCAATATTCTGGCGCTCAACGCCTCGGTCGAAGCGGCACGTGCCGGCGAACAGGGTCGCGGTTTTGCGGTTGTGGCCGGTGAGGTGCGTAACCTTGCCAGTCGCAGCGCGCAGGCGGCGAAGGAGATCAAATCGCTGATTGATTCGACGACGGACAGCGTGGCAACGGGCTCCCGCTACGTGCGTCTCGCCGGGGATAGCATGGGGGATATCGTCTCCAGCATCGACAGCGTGTCGGTCATCATGCGTGAAATCACCGTGGCGACCAACGAGCAGATGAAAGGCATTCAGGAAATCAATCACGCGGTCATCGATCTTGACCGTATGGTGCAGCAGAACGCCGAGCTGGTGATCCAATCGGCCGCCGCCGCAGGTGCGCTACAGGCGCAAGCGGGCGAGCTCGCTGAAACCGCAGGCCATTTCCGCATTTAATCTTCTGTCGGCGCGTTTTTCCCGGAATTTAACGCGCCGACACATTTCCCCGCCGAATATTGTCATTATTGTTTAATCGTTACGCCATTTTTTGATCAAAGTCAGCATCTGAGACCCTCCCGTTTGGTGTTATGCAATGAGTGAATTGTGAACAGCATCACGCACGGGATTATCCCGCAGGGAGTGCGTTGTCGATAAATACGGGGTTTAAAACAATGGCGTTGGTAAAAACAAGCTTGAAGTTATTTGGTGGGGATACGGTCGTAGTACGTTGTTCTGAGAATTGTCATATTCATCTGATGAGCGAAAAAGGTCAGGCTGCCGCTCAGACTGATGTTTTAAGCGTCCAGGATCGCGCCAGCGCATATCTGGCGGTTCCTTACAGCGGCATCTGGAATGTGCTGATCGACAGCCACAGCCAGTCGCTGGAACATTCCATCAGCTACGTTCCAGCGTAAGTCAGTACGATATCAGGCAAAACCAGGTTGCATCTCCGGACCTGGTTTTTCTCCTCCCAGCAGCACACGCACCCTTCCCACCAGCTCATTCAGGCAGTCGTCCTGCATACCCAGTTTAATAAGCTCTTGTTCCAGCGAGAACAGGTATTGCGCGTTGGTACCGAGCGGGCCGCTGGCCGAGGCGATAAGCGGTGCAATCGTCTGCGCGCGGGTATCAGATTCATACAGCGGGTGGCGAGGGTCCATAATAAATACCAGCGCGTTAACCGTCCGCCCGTCATCCAGTTCCAGCTTGCGCCAGCTCGGCAGATAGCAGCCGGTAATCATCTCGCGCTTCCACAGCAGCGAGAGTTCCTCTTGCAGCGCGGGCTCCGACAGACGATATGCCACGCCGGTGGTGCGCCCGCCCTCTTTTAGTGCAAGCATACGTCCAGGCTGACAGGCGCTGCCACGACCCGCCGTCAGACGTAAACAAAATGCACGGTGCCAGCCGGGAAGCGTACCGGTGCAGGATTCGTCATAATCCAGCGCCGGGTTCCACATCAGTGAACCGTAACCAAAAATCCATACTGGGCCGTCATCCGGGCGGCAAGCCAGTGTCGCTGCAAGCGATGCAGCTCGTTGTTCCGCCGACCATAACAGCGATTCCTCAATGTCTCCAAACGCCGTTTTACAATCTGCCTTCATTAAGAAATCACGCGTTAACATCTTTATCTACCTCCGCCACTGCCTGCTTCCATGCAACGACAATACTGCTGCCTTCCTGGCGCTTTATAATGACGATATGCAATTCACAGGCCGTTTTCAAGTGAACTCTGGCTGGCATTGATCAGGCGGAGAATCATTATTCCGTTGATTAAAAGAGTGCTGCTAAATATTTCATGGCCTTATCTCTTTTTATGCCATTTATCGTCATCGCCTTTTTCATAATCATTTTTTACTGCCGCCCAGGCCACGCGGTGCGCGGTTTCTTCCCGGCTGGCATTATCACGGCGATCGTCTTTGTCTTTATATTGTTCCCAGGCACTGTTAAAGGCCTCTTTATAAATTTCCTGCGCGTGGGCAGGTAAAACATGTTGCACGCTGTCAGGTAAGACTGATTTCGTTTTATAGGGCATTGGTTATACCTCCTAAAGGCAAAACCTAAGCCTGGTTGATTCTGTCTTTGTTTGCCAACAGAGAGACCACCGGGAGTTTTTTAAACCTAATAAAATCACACCTCGTTGTTAATTAAATAAATTTGCAACAAGACTGTGATAAATACTCATCTGACATAAGAAAGTACTCATGACGTAAAAAAGCGTAAAAAATCGATAATGATAGGTGAATGTTTGTTACTTTATGCGCCCTGAATTTCTTTCTATAATTACAAACACCTGCTGGATGGAGATCAACAATGACAACAACGCACGAGGCGGTTAAAACCCGCCACAAGGAGACGTCTCTCATTTTTCCGGTTCTGGCACTGGCAGTATTGCTTTATTGGGGAAACAGTCAGTCACTGCCAGTGATAATCGGAATGAATATTCTGGCGTTGGTGGGGATTCTTGCCAGCGCATTTAGCGTAGTACGCCATGCCGATGTTCTGGCTCACCGTTTAGGTGAACCCTACGGCTCATTAATTTTAAGTCTTTCCGTCGTCATTCTTGAGGTGAGCCTGATTTCCGCGTTAATGGCGACCGGTGACGCTGCACCGACGCTGATGCGCGATACGCTGTATTCGATCATTATGATTGTGACCGGCGGGCTGGTTGGCTTTTCGTTATTGCTGGGCGGGCGTAAATTTGCCACGCAATATATGAACCTGTTCGGCATCAAGCAATATATGATTGCCCTCTTCCCACTGGCCGTTATTGTGCTGGTGTTTCCGGTGGCCTTAGAAGGTGGCAATTTCACCATCGGGCAGTCATTACTGGTCGCGCTGATTTCTGCGGCGATGTACGGCGTCTTCCTGCTGATTCAAACCAAAACGCACCAGAATCTGTTTGTTTATGAGCATGAAGATGACAGCGACGACGATGACCCGCACCACGGTAAACCGTCGGCGCACGGCAGCGGCTGGCACACGGTGTGGCTGCTGGTCCATCTGGTTGCCGTTATTGCCGTCACCAAGATGAACGCGAACCCGCTGGAAAACCTGCTGACTGAAATGAACGCACCGGGCGCCTTTAGCGGCTTCCTGGTCGCCCTGTTAATTCTGTCGCCGGAAGGTCTGGGCGCCCTGAAAGCGGTGTTGAATAATCAGGTGCAGCGCGCGATGAACCTGTTCTTCGGCTCCGTGCTGGCAACCATCTCGCTGACGGTGCCGGTCGTAACGCTGATTGCCTGGCTGACGGGGAATGAGCTGATGTTTGGTCTGGGTAAACCGGAACTGGTGGTGATGCTGGCATCGCTGATGCTGTGCCATATTTCGTTCTCAACGGGACGCACCAATGTGCTTAACGGTGCTGCGCATCTGGCGCTGTTTGCGGCCTATCTGATGACGATTTTTGCCTGATATAAACAGGCTACAGACTTCTCGCGTGCCTTGTGCGAATATCAAAAAACCCGCCGAAGCGGGTTTTTTTGTGCACAGAAAACCCCCAGCTAGGCTGGGGGTTCCGGAAAGCTTTCAGCTTTAAGTCAGTTATCAAAACC